>JAHIVR010000221.1 GCA_018816625.1 Nanobdellota archaeon
AGTAGAGTATTCTGGGAAATTCGAGGTGTGTGGTATGTTGGAGGAGGCAGTAGTAACTGTAGTAGGGTTAGAAGTACCAGCCGGATGCCAGGTGGTAGCAGAAGAGTATATTGGACATAGATACAAGTCGGTGTGCGATGAAGAGGACGAATGATACCCCCTTGTTTCCCATCGAGGCATCTCTGGTACCTGTATATCTCAGCAGCTTCAATGTCACCAGCTAGATGTGCTGGCGGAGAGGAAAACTGGATACCTTGTGATGACTGTGAACCGGAACATGCGGAGGAGATGGGTGGTAAGTGTCAACCGGAGGTTACAGAGATGCTGGCGTTGGATGCGCTGCAACGGTGGAAGTTGGATGAGGTGCCAGTGGGAAGCGGTGATGATGTTATCGGGGCATGATGAGGTGGTGCGAGTGGAGGAGTCAGAGCAGGTGGTGGTGTGTATGAGGTGCGGGAAGGTAGTGGATAGTTGTGGGTGTAAGGATAAGGAGGTATAACATGGCTACTTTTGCTAGTACTGTAGAAGCATTGATTGATGTTACATATACATCACAGGAGTGTGACCTTAGCTATATGGAGCGCCGGGAACGCATCAGGGGTATTCTTTATACTCTTGTTTACCCTCGGCAAATACCACCAGATAACTATGTGCCAGGAGAGGGAGAATAACATGGTGACTATAGCCGATGTGAAGAGAGCCAATCCACTGTGGTTCAGTAAGGAGAATAGACGATTCTTCGGGGACGTGGACTATCGGGTGTTGCGCGATAGAAGTGGGCAAGCGTATCTGGTGCGAGGGACATACGGGTGGACGGATATGTTCGGGGAACCTAAGAGGTTGCGATATCGGTTGAATCCTGTTACGGAGGAGGGGAATATTCTATCACTTATGAATGGAGAGTTCAAGAGCCTGGAAGATGTCGAGGAATGGTTGAGGGGGGTATAATATGGACATCGACAAAATCATAGCCTATGAGTGCGGCGACCTGAATGACCAAGGAATAATCGAGCTATTCCAGGAGCTAGTGGATACCGGGTTGGCCTGGAACCTACAAGGCTCGTATGGCCGCATGGCACATGCGATGCTGGAAGCAGGTGTGATTCAAGCTAAAACCGGTAGTTGACAAGCTAGTTGGAATATGGTAGACTGAGATTGAAGGAGGTTAAGTGATAAAGGTAACGAAGGGTAATGCACTGGAGATTACTATAGACATATGGACGTGGCTGGCAGAGACAGGTGGGCTCAAGTATAACTGGCCGGGATGGGAAGAGAACGGGGGGCTATATGCTAGTACGGGGGCTTACTGTCCCCTCTGCACGGTATACCCAGAGTGTCATGAATGTCCATTAACTAAGGGTGGAGGTAATTGTTATAGCTTCGCTTTCGGTAATTGGAGTACTGCGGGGAACGTGGCCACACGATGTAAGTATGCCGCCCAGTTCGTGGAGCAGTTGAAGGGCCTTCGCTCCAAGCCTGTACTTATACCTATCACAAAGGAAAACGCCCTGGATATAGCGATTGAGCTATGGGAGTGGATAGCTGGAACTAACCCAAAGGTGGAGGATAAGGGTACGTGGCCGGGATGGGATAGGTACGAAGGGGAAGGCGGGCCATTCTCGTGTCCCTTCTGTGTGTTATATTACAAAGACAGCTGTGAAGGTTGTCCCCTTATAGACTGCTATGATACTCCCTTTGGCAATTGGGAGGATACAGGTGATGTAGACGAGGAAGAGGAGTGGGATGAGGAGCGCCTGGCGGCGGCGGTGAAGTTCCTTGAGTTCTTGCGTGGGCTGGAGAGTCGAGTGCTGAAGAAGTATGAGGTAGAGCTACATTTCTGTGGGCATTTCTCCACGCAAGTAACGGCCATCAACGAAGATGAGGCTGTCCGAATAGCCAGGGAGGAGGCGGATGGTATTCCCGAATCACAACTCGCAAGACAACTGTACTTCCTTCATCCTACGGAGGACGGCGACTATGCGGAGGAACTAGATGACGGAAAATAAGCTGG
>JAHIVR010000229.1 GCA_018816625.1 Nanobdellota archaeon
AAACCTTATGAATTTAATCCAAGAAATATAACCGAGAAAGGATTAAAAGACTTAAAACAATCAATAGAGAATTTTGGATTAGCTGAACCTATTGTTATAAATACAACCAACATAATTATCGGCGGACATGCAAGATATTTTGTATTAAAAGAACGTGGTGATAAAGAATGCGATTGTTATATGCCGTCAAGAAAACTTAATGATAAAGAAGTTAAGGAATTAAACATTCGCTTGAATAAAAATATAGCAGGTATTTTTGATTTCGATATACTTGCTAATAATTTTGAATTGCCGGATTTATTGGAATGTGGATTTACTGAGAACGAACTTGGTTTATTAAACAAACAATCAGACGGAATAAATACTGAAATAAAAGAAGAGGATATTAAAGCATATAATAAAGCTCACGTTCTTATAAGTTACGACCCCGATAAACTTTCATTAGTTAAAAATTCAATAGACGTATTGTTTAACATCGAAGGAATAGAAATTGAGCAAAGTTCAAACTGATAATTCTTACTTTTTTTGTAAAACAAAACTTAGAGAATCTTTTATAAAAGACATTCCCGATTTGAAAGTCCTCGATTGCTTTCATGGTACAGGTAGGATATGGAAACAAATAAATAATAATCGCCAGAATAAAATCTCAATCATTGGCATAGAAAAAAAGAAATATAAAGATGAAGTTTATCTAAAAGGTGATAACATAAAATTTCTAACTAATATGGATTTAAGTATTTATCAAGCCATTGATCTTGATGCCTATGGAATACCTTTCGATCAATTAGAAATATTATTTGCTAAAAAATATCAGGGAATAGTTTTCATTACATTTATACAATCTTTATTCGGACAATTACCTAAAGGTATGTTAAAGGTGTTGGACTTTACTGATAAAATGATTATAATAATACCGAGCTTATTCAACATAGACGGATTTGAAAAATTCAAATCTTACTTATGGAAAAGAGGCATTAAGCAAATATCATTTATTAATCCGCAATCAAAGAAATACTACATTGCAATTTCTATGGAGTTAGAATGAGCATAATTTATGAACCAACCGGCAAAGCAAGAGAATATTCACCTTTAGCAGCTAACCTTTATTCCGGATGTGGACACAAATGTAAATATTGTTACGTCCCAAATGTTATTAAGCTTGAAAAAAAAATCTTCGATAATCAAACAACAGAAAGAAATTCGATTATCGAAAACCTTAGAAAAGACGCAAAGAAGTTAAAAGGCACAAACAAACAAGTATTAATGAGTTTTACAACTGATCCTTATAATCCTTTTAATAATATTGCAAAGTTGACACGAAAAGCTTTAGAAATATTTTTAGAGAATCAGATACCAGTTGCTATTCTAACAAAAGGAGGTATGAGAGCAATTCAAGATTTAGATGTTATAAAAAAATTTGGAGAACATATAAAAATCGGCGCTTCATTAATTTATGATAACGATATAGATTCTAAAAGAGTTGAATCCGGAGCAGCATTACCAAATGAACGATTAGAAATGTTGAAAGTGTTTTTTAAGAATCATATTAAAACATGGGTATCATTTGAACCTATTATTCAGCCTAAGCAAACATTAAATTTATTAAAACAATGCCTGGAATATGTTGACGAATTCCAATTTGGTAAACTTGCAGACGACAAAAGAAGTTTTGACTGGAATAATTTTGTTAATACTATCATAAATATATTACGTAATAAAAATAAAGAATTTTACATTAAAGAAACTTTACGAAAAGCAGCATATAAAGTTCAATTGCAGCCGAAGGAAATAGACGTGGATTATTTAACACTTAAACCATTTGAACAAATAAAAGAAACATTATTTTGACTTTGAGAAGTTATTCAATGGCTAAAGAAATAGAATCACTTGGGATATATCTAAGGCGTTATCGTTGTAAAAATGATATTCCTAACACGGAAGAAGATCAAGCGATAACATTTATTGCAGACGAAAATGGATCGTGGGTACCGTGGGAAGAAGTTGAAAAATTATTAGAAGAAATTAAAAAGAAGTTATTCAATGGCTAAGATTAGTTATGAAGAAGAAACGAAAAATAGGAAGACCTAAAAAACCCATTAAGGCAAGAGTTGAGGCAATACATTTTGACTTTGCGAAGATAAAAAGCTTTGCTTCGTGTGGAATTATTGATGAGCAATTTCAAAAGACTTTGGGCATAGGTAAGCGGACTTGGGATAGGTGGAAGAAGGAAGACCCCGAGTTTATGACGCTCCTAAAAAACGGCAAAGAACTTGCAGACAACGATGTAGTTAAATCATTATTTAAACGTACTATGGGCTATCAGTATCATGAAGTTACGAGAGAACCAAACCTCAATGGGGTTTTAGTAATTACGAAACAAGTAATCAAAGAAGTACCACCTGACGTTGGGGCTTGTGCTTTTTGGTTAAAGAATAGACAACGTGATAAATGGAAAGAAAGAATTGAGATGGATAGCGGGCTTGACGATAGCGAAATAGAGGCATTGAGGAAATTAGCAAAGGAGACAATGAAGAAATACATATAGGGGTAAACCATGACAATAAAACAAATAACTCATTTAGCAAACGAATGCAGTAATTGTGGTGATGCTAAATTCAAAAAGATATGTTCTAATTGCGGGGTGGAGAAAACAGACGATGGTGTTGATTTAAGAAATTATATTATTGGTTTTTTATTTGTATTATGTACGGGGTTGTTTGCGTTATTAATAGTAGTATGCAATACTCAATAAAGAGGAGAACATGATAATCCTTTGGTCCCGGGATAAAGAATATCAATCGGCAATATTTCGCCAGTGGTGTTTAGATAACGAACATATTACTGGTTTAGTAATTTCAAACGAAAGCGAAGCCGAAAAGTTTTATTTAGCAAATAGAGATAGATTCCCGATGTCATATCATAATATCACTACCGGACAAACACCTTATCATTTCTTTTATCCCGATTTGATTAAATACATTGGCGAACCACGTTCAACATTCGATTTATATAAAAAAGATAAACTTACTTGGGCTACGTGTAATGTATTAGGCAATATTATGAGATATAAAAGATTTTGCATAGTTGATGAACCCGAAATAAGATTGTTAAAAGATATAAAGCATTATGAATGCAATATGTCATTATCAAGTTATAGAAATTTAATCTGCTCAATTCCTTTATTTAGATTTATGCAGTTATGGTTTAGAATAGATAAAATTAGAATCTATGGAAGGAATAATCAATTAAAGCACTGGAAAGAAATAGACAAACTATTCCCGACTAGACAAACATCAGTGAATATACATTTAGCAAAGAATGAAAAAGATTTTGATATACTGATTATATATGCGCTTGAAACGAATAAGCGAATAGTTCTGTATTGCGCTGATGAAATGGAATATAATTACGAATTATTTTTTAATGCACTTTCAAGGCAGATAATAAACACACGAATAGAAAAAACAACCATCGGAAGTTGGTTATAAATGTTAGAAAAAGTTGAAAATAAAAAAATGACGGAAGAAGAATATCAAAAGATGATACCTAAACATTGTCTATTCCAAACGGTAAAAGAACACAGGGAAATGATGATGTGTTGGGGAATAAGTTACGGATTTGTTAATACTGATACAGAAAAAGAATATTGTAAAGATTGTGAGTTTTGTAAAAGTGATAGCCAAAAAGATTTATAACGCTGTTGCGGTTAATGTGCCGCTGGACATTTATAGGAATATTTAATATGAATAACAAAATTTATAAGTGCATTTATTGTGGTAGGAACTTAGGCAATAAAGTACCCCATAGATGCAAGGGAACTTTTAGAAAGAGAAACCTACAATTTCGCAATCGGCTAAGCGGTCAAATTAAACCGCAAGTTAGTGATGATTTTTGCGTCTGGGAATATGATGAAGATGATGATACCTATTTTACAGAATGTGATAATGGATTTGCGATTACAAACGGTTCACTCGAAGATAATTATTTTGAGTTTTGTGTTTATTGTGGTAAGAAAATTAAGTTGAAATTGAAGTTATATGGCAAACTTTATAGAAATATTGATTAAAAAAGAACCGAAACCCTATTCCGATTTATCGGAAACGCAAGCTATAAAGCTACAGTGAGGACAATTTGAAACAGCCACGAGAAATAATTGAAGCAACATTAGGGCAATTTATTGAAGCTAATTTACAAGCTGAATCTTGCTGTGAACGTATAAGCAAAGAGATAATTGAGGTACTTAAAAAGAACGATTACAAAATTAATAAAATACCTAAAATTGAATATGTTGATTTGAGCGAACTAGATTATGATGGAGGATAAAATGTTAGCAATAAAAAATTGTCATTGGAAATGTGAAAATAAAAATATTGACGTTTGTATTAATTGCTTTTATTGGGACGAATGCGAATGGCGGCACGATGTTCAGAGGCAATCTAAAAGTTTCAGGATTGTTTGGGGGTCATTAATTGTTTGGTGCATAATTATTTTAGTAATAATAGCGACAGCAATTTTTTAGGAGGATAAAATGGTTAAATGTACTTATA
>JAHIVR010000062.1 GCA_018816625.1 Nanobdellota archaeon
GAAATTACTTTTTTCTTTATGATTATAGGCAAGAATTAGTTGCTAATAGCACTCTTATTCCAAAATACTGGGACTCATTCAAAGCTCAAATAGCAAGAGCAGATAGGTCTCTTAGAGCAATGGGAGAGTGTCTTGTTGCAGCAAGACAGATAGAGCTTGATATGATGAACCCAAATTTAACGCTCCCAGAATTACAAACAAGAACAAAAAAATTCATAGAAGATCTAGACACAAAATATGCTCCAAATATAGGGTAGAATTATCTTTTTGTATCTAATACTTCTCTGTCTATAACTCTAGGGGTCCCGTTTTGAAAACCAGCCCCAGATTTATCATTTATAACATATCCTAGTTTACCCTCAGTAATATTATATCTAACTCTTTTATCACTGCAATCTTCAGCCTCCTCGGTTACTCTCAACATCCTCATATATCTTGCCATCTCTCCTTGTATGGCCGACATTGTAGCACTATATTGCATTCCGGCTTCATCGGCGGCAGCTTCACAAGTAGCTAAAGATTCAATTATTGTAAGTCTAAAATCAGATCTAGAAGCATCGAATGGGAGCTCTTCCCTTTTTTCAGCAAGCCTAAATCCCCCGTTTCTCTTCTTTCGCGGGGGTGCTTTTTTTCTTCCTTTACTAGTTGGCATTTTATATACTCTTTTTTAATTTTAACACTTTTTAAAGTTTACTAAATAAAAATTACTCTTTTTTGAGGGCAAAATACTGTTTTAATTTCCCAAGTTTTTCATAAAGGGGCATTAACCTATTTTTTATTGCCTCCCTTTCGAAATCAGTTATATTCATCTCCAACAATTTTTCATAAATCTTTAGTGCGTGATTGCTTCTTCCCTCTTTTTCATAAATCTCTGCCTGGGTGTGATACATTTGTTTAACAATAATATGAACTTCTTCTCTCTCCCTACTATTTGCTTCACTTATGGCCTTTTTTATTGCTTCATCAACCTCCCCAAATCTTCCAGCCTTTATGTAAAGCTCCGCTTCCTTAATGTAGTGAGCTCTTTTTTGAGAAAGAGCTATTGAAGCAATTGCCAGGTTATTGTGTATTTTAGCAGATTCCGTATACATCCTTTTACTTTCATATATATCTGAAAGTATTTCAAGAATAAATTTTCGTTTGTCTAAGGGAGGTTTTTCTTTTAAAAACCTAGTAAGATGATCTATCTTTACAAAATCTCCTTTATTTGATAAAAATTCTTCAATCTCTTTTTTAGTCATATTGCTATTTAGCATACATTAAGAATAAGTAATGAATATATAAGCATTATTGAGATTCACTTATTACAAATTTATTATAGTCTGTCTTTTCTGGGTTTTGTTTTTGAAAAACCCTTAAGCTATCTCTCAAAATAACCTCTCTATTTGGAAATGCTTTCTTGTGTAAATAGATCTGCCAATCAAGCATCTCTGCCGGAATCATTAATCCAGAAGGAAGGCTCTCGTCTGGAGAATACCCTCTCAGCAAGGGATTTTCCAAAGGAAGGTAAAGCCAGTCATTGGGATCTCTATAAAGGTGATAAGCAAAACTTCTTAAATTGTCTGTCTCCCCAGTAGAATCACTAGCCATTGTTGGGATGTAAACTTTTGTTCCTCCAAGAAAAATTACTTTTTTCCCATCAAGGGGTTTGTGAGTTAGTAATGCTCACCCGGATTCATCTATTGATTCTATTCTAGATACTCTTTCTTCAAAAGAAAAATTCTCCCATGTGGTCTTCCCAATTTCTTGCCTTGACTCTAGCATAACTGGCTCTACAATTGGTATTTTGGAAGTTGTAGAACCACATCCAGCCCCAGCACCATAAATTATTGCGGCACTGGTTAGGCAGGTTAGCAAAGAGGTTCTTGGTTTCATAAAAGGAATAGAGAATAAACGATTTAAAAAATTATGCGTGCCAAAAAGAAACAAAAAATTACTTTTTCTTCCGTATGACCTCGCTAGGGCAGTCGTAGAAGGAGTTTACTTCTTCTTTGTTATTTCAATACAAACTCCTGCAGCAACAGTATTTCCAGCGTCTCTTACAGCAAACCTAGAAGTGTATGGATTGTCTTTTTGAGTCTCTAAAGCTAAATTTCCCTGTGGTTTTATTCTAACCTTAGCAACATCCCCATTCTTCAAAAAGTCTGGGTTCTCCTTCATGACCTCTCCTGTTTGAGGATTAATTTGAGCGATTAATTCTGTAAACTGGCAAGGAACTTGTGCTGTATGTATATGGAATACAGGAGTATATCCTTTGGCCAAAACGGTTGGGTGATTTATAACAGCAATTTGGGCTATAAACTCTTCAACTATTGATATTGGATGAGCAGCTTCACATATAACATCTCCTCTTGCAATATCTTTCTTGCCAATTCCTCTTATGTTTATTCCAACATTATCTCCAGCAAGACCTTCTGTCAATTGTTCGTGGTGAGCTTCTATTGTTTTAACCTCGCCCTGAATACCCTCTCCGGTTCTTCCAGGAAGAACTATAACTTTCTGGCCTATCTTCATTATTCCTGTTTCAATCTTCCCAACAGGCACTGTCCCAATACCGGTTATTTCATAAACATCTTGAACTGGCATTCTCATTGGAAGATTTGTAGGCAACTCTGGTTGAGGGAATTGGTCAAACTGCTCCATTATTGTAGGTCCAGCATACCAAGACATATTTTCTGACTTTTTAACAACATTATCTCC
>JAHIVR010000063.1 GCA_018816625.1 Nanobdellota archaeon
ACTATTTCCATTAAAATCATATCCAGAAACGCTTGCATTACTAAAATGATAATCCCAGACATAACTGCTACTAATATCAATATCTAAATAAGAATTATTCCAATTGTGGGCCCCGTTACTTGCAGTGTCATAAATAGCATTATTATTTGACCCCGTCAAATTCAAATTTCTAAAAATATTATTCGAAGAGTTTCCTAAACTGTTTCCAACAACCAAAAGAGTATATGTTCCAGCATCTATCGTTCCGTTTTCAACTAGGGTGTTATTTGAAGCTATGACATAAAAAGGTATGGAATAACCTGTTATATTAAAATCTCTCACATGATTCTTATTTCCTTGAGAAAACAGAATACCTTGAGTTCCCGGTCCGGTAAGATTTACATTCATAACAAAACTATTATTAGAGCCTGAGAGAAAACTTATCCCCGTCACAGAGATATTAATTATAGTTAAATCGGTTATATTTGTACCTTCTCCGCTAGTTTCAATTCCTTTAGAATAGTTTCTTATAGTTCCTCCTCCAAAAATTTTTAAATTATTATTTCCCAAAGAATTTGAAATCCCCGCACCACTCCCCGATTCTTCTGCAGCCAGATTATAATTATTTAAATCTATAGTGATATTATTGTCTCCGACGGTGATACAATCATCGCCATTATTTGAAAGATTGTTCTGAATAAAATAAGTTCTACCAAAATGGCTCACCCGGCCACATTCATAAATCAACGAAAAATTATGGCTCAAGTTGATGGAAAATTCATATATATTTCCTGCAAGGTCCTGGCCGTAAGTCGTATAATTATGATATCCATCTTCAATATCTTGAACACTATATTCCATACGAACAAACTTAGTTGACTGATTCGCATAAAGTCCAATAACTTCTTCACTAGAAATACTCTTATTAACAATTATGACATCATCAATAATTCCATTAAATTCCTGAGTATTCGAAAATAATTTTCCAATATCTATCTGCCCAACACCCGAAGTAATATTTCCACTTACACTAGCATTATTTTTTAAAACTCCGTCCAGATAAATATAAAGATAAGGATTAACATCATTTCCTACTTCGTGACTACCGGTTTTTGGTCCAAATCCTGCGACTAAATGATGCCAATTTGTATCTTGAACACTATTAAGCCCTGTAAAAACCTCGGTTGAATCACCACTCAAATTATAAGCAATGATTGAAGCTGAATCTGAAGCATTTACACGTATGTAAAAAGAGTTTACGCCCCCCACCCGGCTAAACAAAACCTGATTATTAGTGATGTCTGCACTAGATTTTTTAAACCATAAACTAACGCCAAAATAACTATTAGGATTTACATCATAGTCCCCAATATCAACGCCATCACTAGTATCTCCTGTAAACTTTATACCTTTTCCAAAATATCCTGTTTCGACAATCTCACCTTTAGAAATCGTTCCATTTAATCTTCCGAAATATCCAAACACATCAGTGCCATTATTCTCATCAATCCTAAACCACTCAACATAGTTATTGTCCATAAACGAAAAAAGAGAGACATAAGATGTCGTGCCATTATCCGTCCCGTTATATTCAATAAAATATTCTTCATCTGAAATATTAAAACTGCCTGACTGACTTATTAGATAAGTAGAATTGTAAACATTTACAACTGGAGGTGTTTGGTCTACTGAAATCGTTCTCGTTTCCGTCTGATTCAGATTCCCCCAAGAATTTTGAGCAAAAGCAATAAATGTATGATTACCCTCTTCAAGACCTGAAAAGTTGTGTACTGGTTCAGATATATATCTAGAATCAAAAAGAGCTGTAATTTCGTCTGCAGAAATTGAACGATTAAAAAAGACTACGTCATCAATACTTCCATTAAAAGCAGATGTAAGTAATCTCCAACCCCCAATATAAAGAGGATAAGTACCATTTTGTATTATCCCAGTTCCTCCAAAATCATTTGCATCTTCTAAAACATTATCCAAATAAATATAGATGCTAGTCCCATTATATCCAAAAACAACATGATGCCAGCTTGTGTCCGCAATTGCAGAAGTAAATGTCTCCGGCTGTGCTGCACCGGTAGTATCATAAGTCTGAAGAGTAAGAACATTAGCCGGGGAATTATCAAAGTACAATCTAAATACTCTGTCAACAGTTCCTATCCTTTTTTCCATTACATACTGAAGGAGAGCACCGGCATTATTACGCTTTAACCAAAAACTAACACTCCAATTACGGCTTTCAGATACATGGTTGGTGATATTTATCATACCTCCATTAATTCCATCTCCAGAGTAGGTTCTTCCAAAACGCCCGGCATCATTATAACTTCCTGAACCCATCATAATACCATTTAGTCGCCCAAATGTTCCGTTGGTGCCATTAGTAAGATTATCCATTCTAAGCCAGTCATAAATACTACCGTCAAAATCTATAAACGAAGTAACATTATTGTTAAAACTTAAATCAGAGATACTCAATTCAACTTCAACAAAGTTCTCCGCAGTAAAACTTCCATTATCAAGAGTTGACGTTGCAAACTCTATAGATACAGAAGTATCTGCTCCAGGTAAGGGGTCAACGATGTAATCGAACGAAAGTGAAGAATTAGAACTATTATCTAAAGAAACAATTTTCAAATCAAAAGTGTCTTGACTACCTTGCATCCCGGTTAGATATACTTTAGTATAGTCTAATTCATTAATATAAGGAAAAGTGACAATAAGTTCGTCACTATTATAGTGGTAAACTTCAATTGTCAAATTACTATTATTCAAATTATTTCTTGTAAAAACAGTAATATCATTTTCTTCGGTTAAAGCCTTTTCGAAAGTTATTCTAACATATTCCCCAGAATAAATTGCTTCGCTCCAGACATCATCAAGAATATAAGTTTCATTATAAATATCGCTAATAAAATCTCGATTAGAATCTAAATGAACTGCAGAAGTTATTTCAATTATTATCTCATAAGTTTGGGCAGACAAATGAGGGACAATCCATTCAATATAGTCCACATAACCGTCTTCGTCAAAATCATAAGGAACATATTCCGCCAAGATTCTATCTCCTCCAATAACTTTCTCACTATCAAGTAAACTTTCAACTAATTCATCCAAAGTTAAGTCTTCATCAGCATCGTCAGATTCATTGTTAGGATACCAATAAAGTTTTAACTTATTCTCTCCCATAGGAATTCTCATCTCATCAACCATTACGTAAGCCAAAATCTCGGTATAATTCAATCCATCAGAAGCTGAAACAACAACACGCTTCCCGTTATTAATATCAACTTCACTCGCTTCAGGAGCCGGAGTATAATATTCTATTGCAATTTCATTGCTGATATTGGCTAACTCGTTTAAATTAAAGATTTTAGAACTTTCAGTTTCAACAACTGCTTCAGAAAGTTCATTCTCAGATATAACTTTTCCAGAAATTGTAAAACTTTCCAACCAGTTCCAAAATCTTGTTAAAATTCCTTCACTCTTTAAAATATCATAACTAACATGCCCAGTCAATACGCCTCCAGAGAGATCTTCCCTAGATAAATCTTCAACAACTTTCTCATAATCCTCCAGTTCTTCAAGAGCCACCCTAACTTCTTCATTAGTCAAAATAGAAACATTTTCTGCATCACGTGGGATTTCAATAGTCAAATTACGAGAATTATTTACATCAATTTTTTTTATCCATTTAACCGGCCGTCCAATCACCGCCAGGTATTGTAACGTCGTCGTGTTCCAACTACCAATCTCAACAAGAGTTTCATTTAGAATTGTTTCATTTAAATCGTCGATAGTTTCATTTAGAATTGTTTCATTACTTTCCGAGTCTGCTGATTCAGTTTCATTTAGAATTGTTTCATTACTTTCCGAGTCTGCTGATTCAGTTTCATTTAAAATCTCCTCATCAACACTAATTTCACTTCCTAATTCTTCAGGATTCTCTTCCGAAATAGTTTCTTCCACAGGCTCTTCAGAAGATGGTTCAGAATCTTCTTCTAAATGAAAAAGCCCTGTCAACCCACCAATAGATTTAGAATAATATTTATTAAAAAATTCCATAATGTTTTCTGAAGTATAGTGTGAATTAGAAAATTCATTTATAGAATAACTATTTATTTCAAGTATAGAAAAACATAAGATTATTAGAAGAAAAATTATAACAAAAAAAAGTTTACATCTTTCAAAATTTTTCACAAGATTCAATTTACTAATACTTTTCAAAGGATTTTTTTCTTTTGCTTTGCCCAAATATCTTTTTTTTACTTTACCGTCCTTATCTCGATAACTTTCATA
>JAHIVR010000064.1 GCA_018816625.1 Nanobdellota archaeon
AACTTATTGAAATTGCCGAAAAGAATAATTTAATTTTAATGGTAGGTCATATCTTTACATATCATCCTGCTATAACAGAATTAAAAAAATTAATGGACTCTAAAGAACTTGGAAAAATAGAATATATTTATTCTATTAGGGTGGGTCCTGGACCAGTAAGAAATAATGATGAAGTTAATGCACTTTGGGATCTTGCACCCCATGACATTTCCATATTTTTATACTTACTTGGAAAAGAACCAGATAAGATTAAAGCATTCTCTTCTAATTTTTTAAGAAAAAAGATAATTGATTCTGCCTCATTTCTTCTTAAATTTGGTGATATAATAACAGAAGCACATGTTAGGTGGTGGGATGCTGAAAAAATAAGGAAGTTTACAATTATAGGAGATAAAAAGATAGCAGTATTTGATGAATCTTCAACAGAAAAACTCAAGATATATAACAAAAGAATAGAAATAAATAATGGCAAAACAAAGATAATTGATGAAGGGATGTTCGCCCCCAATTTAGATACGACAAGCCCATTAGAAATACAATGTAGACACTTTTTAGATTGTATAAAAAACAACAAAAAACCACTGACAGATGGAAAAAATGGTTATAATGTTGTTAAAATATTAGAAGATATAGAAAATAGTTTTTAATCTTGGACTCTTTTTTCTCCTTTTATTCTTTCTATAGCCCCAATAAGATATGAAAAATATTTTATAGTATAATAGAATGGCAAAAAGTAAATAAATTTCCAATATGAATCTTTTGTTAAATGTTTAATTGTTTTGTATAAAACATATAATGGAAATATAGGTAATGCCAAAATTATTCTGTATGGATGAGGGTTGCTTTTTCCAACCCATTTACCGTGTTTCCAATGAATAGCCAAAGAATCTGGATTATGATGTGCTATTTGAGTATCAACACCATAACTTGTTAATCCATATTTTATATTTAATGTCTTATCATCTGCATATCCTAAAGAAGAATCAAATGGACCCAACTCATCAAAAACATCTCTTCTGATTATTGTGAATATTTTACCCCTTCCATTTTGTGTTGTGTATCTAAAACCAAATCCTCTTGCCCAAAGATTATCAAAGTTTGCAATTCTTTCCATATTATGTAAAGTACAAACATCTTTTTCTTCAAGAATTGGTTTAACAAGATCTTTTATGTAATCCTCTCCATAAACCTCATCAGCATCAAAAAACATAAGAAGTTGTCCTTTTGCTATTTTCCAACCAACATTACAACCCCCACCAAAACCTTCATTCTTTACATTTTTAATAAGAGTTACTCCCTTCTTTCCATATCTTTTTATAACTTCTACAGTTGAATCATCCGATGCATTATCAACAACTATTATTTCTATAGGTTTATATGTTTGTTTTAATAAAGATTCTATTGCCTTCCAAACAAATTTCTCTTCATTATGCGCAGGAATAATTACAGAAACTAAAGGGTTTTTTGGTAAATTTTTTAATTTTAAATTTGCAATTATTTTTTTATTTTCTTGTGTAATTTGTAGGTCTTTCATGTTATTATCTTCTTTTCTTAACTACCCTTGCTGGTACTCCAACTGCAATTGAATTATCTGGAATATCTTTAGTAACTACAGCCCCTGCCCCAATTATAACTCCCTTTCCTATGTTTACACCGTCAACAATCTTTACATTTGCACCTATCCAAGAACCACGACCGATTGTAATACCTTTAGATTTTTTAACTATCTTGTTAACATCCCCCTTACCTTCTGTCGGATGATCTCCTGAAACAATAAAACACTGACCTGCAATTAAGACATTTTCTCCTATATTTATAGGACCAACACTAATTATCTGAGTAAATGGACCAATATAACTTCCATCCCCAACAGTTATCCCATTTATCCCCTGACACTTTAAATAAGCATAGTGATCAATGGTACAATGATTTCCTATTATCAATCCATTATCTTTTGCGTAACCATTGAGATATGCATGTTTTTTTATGGTTACAAAATTACCTAAACTTATTTTATTAACCCCTTTAAATTCAACACCATTTTTTATAGAAACAAATCCTACTTTCTTAAATATTAATTTATAAAATCCCATTCTTAAAAATATTCCTACTAATGTTGGTATCCAAGAAAACATAAAGAGGACGATTTCTGAGAAGAACTCATGAAATACTGATTTTGGTTCATATTCAATATAAGAAAAGTATATATCCTTAAATCTTTTCCAACTAATCATTATTATATTTTGATAAATACTTATTTAAATTTTTCTATAAAAGAGGCTTTGTTAAATTAGTGCCTTCTGTTTAATAAGTATTATGTTTGTTTAAAAAGTTTATTTTTCAGTAAAAATACTTTTTAGACCCCTATTAAACCTATCAATATCTCCTTCATCTTTTATATATTCTTTGTCTTTATTATATTCACAATTCAAACAATGTGTATTAAATCCATCTGAACACTCTTGTTGCTCTTTACTTAATATATTACATCCTTTCTTAATCATAATTTTAATTATATTGATTATCTGTTTTTCGGTCTTCCTTTGTTGAGAAGAATACAGTTTTGCAAATTTTTCTATATGTTCTTCAAGACTATCATCAAGACCAAGTTCTTTAGCCCAGGACTTAAATTTTTGTCTAACACTTCTCATTCTTGTTACAACAACAAAATTACTTTCTCTATCTGGAACTCCGAGAAGTTCTAACATTTGGTTATCAGTCTTATCTTCATTTTTTAAAAGAATAATTATATTCTTAGGATTAGTCCAATCTATATCTCTTACCATATTCTTCTTCCATAATGCAGGTGTATGTTTAAATTCTCTATTTGACTCCCTTTCAATATGCACACTAATATGCAATTCATCTTCAAGAAATTCCTTTATTTTTTCAACATCATTTTCCTTAAAATAAGAATAATTTACAATTCCAAGATTAAATCCAAATAAATTTACTTCTCCAATATTTCCTTTTTTTGAATATATCTCTAATATTCCTTTTACA
>JAHIVR010000065.1 GCA_018816625.1 Nanobdellota archaeon
ACTTAGCTAATGCTTCTGCCATATCTTCGAATGTAATATGTATTTCTTCTTTCTTCATTTCAACCACTTCCCCTCCAACCAATTAATAAATCTATTAATATTTCTTGGAAACCAATGTTCATCCATCCAATTTAATATTCCAGTTACATCACTCATTTCTTTTTATCTTTCCTTTTATGTAAACCTTCAAACAAGTTGTTGGAATGTATAAACCCTTCGCAAAAATGTCCTTTGATTACTGAGTTTCCTTTTTTATCTTCTAGTTTACAATTAAGATAACTAGGTTTATCTTCGTTATCTTTCCAAATGTATCCTAAGCAATTTCTACATGCTATACACTTAGCACTCTTTTCTAATTTCATTGTGGCACCTTCGCAATTGTTTTACATAGTTTACAACGAAAACTTATATAACCTTTTTTTACCATAGCCTTATCTATAATAACTTCAAAGTCATTTGTTTTAGATGTTTCACATCCGGGATTGACACATCTTGCTGGATAAATTATTTCGTTTACATCAACTTCTAATTTCATTATTTTTTTCCTCCTTATCTTTTTTCTCTCACTAATCTTCTTCCACATCATATCTTTTAGCAAACCATTTAGCAAATTCTGGATTTGGTTTTACTTCAAAACCATAATTACAACCTTCTAAAATCTCTTTATATACTGACTCTAAATCCCACTCTTCAACTTGTGCTATATCAATTACCTTTTCTAACATTTGGATTTTCTTTCTTAGTTTTTTACAATTTTCACATTTCATAATCTTACCTCATTTAATATTTGTTTTATATTTGATAAGTGTAATTTTAATAACATTCCTTTTGGTGTTAATTTAATTTGCATTCCTTGTCTTCCAATAAAACCTTCTTTTTCAATTAATTTTTCTTCTATTAATTCCATAGTATATCTTGTCATCATACTTTGTGTTATTCCTGACTGTTTACATAATTTTAATAATGGACCTTTGAATTCTTCTGTTAAACAAAATAATAAATTTACTGGTTGTAAAAATAATCTTTCTTCAATATTTTTTGCTGTAATCTTTTTCACCCCATAACTTTATTTGGTTGTCTTCTTGAGTCTTATAGATTGTGAATGTCCTATTACACCAAATGCATCTCTTCTTTTTACCTCTTGGGTTATTAGCTAAGCTATAATACTTTTGTGTCTTTCCACAATTACTGCACCTAACTTGGTAATAGCGTGGACTCATTTCAATACTCTCCTATGATGACTTTTACCTTCAAAATTAGAAAACATATCTCTTCTCAATTTACACATTTGCCCAGTTTCTTTATTAAAAAATACAATCCCTTCTGCAAGTTCTCCTTCTTTAGAACCTCTTGTGATAAACCATCTGCTCCTTAATCCTTTAAACAACTCTTCAATCTTATTAAGAATTTTAGGACAATTATCAAAATCTTCTTTTAAATCTAATTCATCCTTTACAAAATTATGCCAGAATTTATATTCATATTTTTCTCTTACTCTTTTAAAAGGCAACCATAAATGTTGTTCGAGTTTAGAAGGATTACTATTAACCTTAGGACCAAGTAACTCTCCAAAATGTTGTTCATCTTCTAAAAATTCCATGTATCCTCTTTCATAACTATTAAGCAATCCTTCAATAATATGTTTCTTACCTTTATTAAAAAAAGGAAGTCTTTCTGTTCTATTCCAACAATTTTTTATAACACCATCTTCAATCAATATACTAACATTTGTACCATCAAACTTCTCACTAGCATTACAAACTTTTTCATCAAAAATCCATTTGTACTCTTCTCTAAACTTAGGAATACAAACATACCCTTTATCAGTTTCTTCTCTTTCAAACGGACTTTCTAATTTTGGCATATCATGTATTTTTATTTCTTTCATTTCTCAACAACCCTCTTACATCTACTACATTCTAAATCAGTTAGCTTTTGAAAGAATTTATGATACCCACAATATTTACATCTTGTAAAACCAGTTTTAGTTCTTACATCTATAAT
>JAHIVR010000241.1 GCA_018816625.1 Nanobdellota archaeon
CATCCACACATGAAGCCTCGCACTCGTCCCCAACCAAGGAGGAGACACATGCCTAGGACGATGCACGACATCGGTAATATCGGCCCACACCTTGACGCGATTGAGATTGCGTATCGCGCGTTCGAGGCTGCCGTTGCAGGGCCAGAGAAGTCGGACTACGCCTCAGACGAGGAAGCCTACGCCACGTTGGCGCAGCGTGCAGAGAATCTACGCGCGGCGCTCACTGTCCTGCTGACCTGTCTTGTGGCGCGAGCCGACAAGGAGCAGACATGACTTCTTGACCAATTCAACAGCGTAGTAAACAACCAACAGCGAGGTGGCACAATGGGACAAGCATTCGACAGAGAAGGTCAGGTAATCGCGTCGGCAACCGGTCACACGAAGCGCGAAGTCTTCGATCGACTGACGGAGGCAGCGCCCGATGCGGCAGAAATCCGCATTAGAACGTTCAAGGAGTTCGATGTGCCAGCCGTCCTGGAGATGCCAACGTGTGCAGTGCCGTCAGCGAGCGGACCCGATGAGCCGTCGGCGGAATTGCCGCGCTACCGGTGCTACAAAGAGGTGTGGGCGCTGAAGATTCGTACAGTCACCGATCCGACAGAGCGCGGCGACGAATCGGATGGATCGCGGCTCTTGCATTTCGAGGAAGCGGGTTACGGGGTGTTGCGGGTCGAGCACGACTACGTCCGAAAGCACAACCCGCAGGCCGGCGGCTACTACGTCGTCTATCGGGACGGCTACAAGTCGTTCTCCCCAGCGGTCGCGTTCGAGCAAGGTTACACGCGCATCTGAGGCACCCCATGACTGACATCCAGACGGCGCTCGTGGCGAAATGGCGGCATATCGCGGAGGACTTCCTCGCTGCGCCCGCTTCGATAGGCTCAGCTACCGCTGCCGGATGGCTTGGAAAGTGCGCCGGCGAACTCGAAGCGGCCCTCGCAGTGGCTCCTGCGCCCGAGGGCCGGCGGCAAGACAGTTGCCGTAAGGTCACGCATAACGCGCGTCAAGGCGGCTATCTGCACGCCGCAGACGATGATGGGCCGTATGACGTGGACGGTGTGGCTTATTGTGGGCGGTGCCACGGCCTCCATCCACTTCCGCGAGGCCCGGCCAGTTCTGGAGGTGCTTGATGGCTAACTCCGATATGTACTACTGGATACGCCGAGCGATCTTTCCGACATGGTGGGAGCGCCTCATCGACTGGTGGACGGGTCGTCGCTGATGGCCTACGTGTACCGAAAGGAGCAGCCATGATCGCCAACGTGCTCACCGGAGAAGAGAGAGACGAGGCCGAGGGCGTTATCCGAAAAACCCACTACACGCACAGCGTCCCCAGCGGCAAGAGTCACTACATCAGGTTCGGCTCGGCTATCGTCGTCTGGTCGATTCCCGCGAACAAGAATCTCGGACGATTCATCTTGCCTTTATGGAACTGCAAAGCGTGGGAACTATCCCGCCTATGGGCACCGGATAAACATGAGCCAAACCTGCTCACGCAAGCCATCAGCGCTGCCATCGCTGAACTTCAATCACTAGAGCAAGGGGTAGACATTCTTGTGAGTTACGCGGACCCAAATGCAGGGCACAAGGGAGGCGTGTATCGAGCCGCATCGTGGGTCTATCATGGTAAAAGCGAAGAGGTCAGGGCATACCTGAAGGATGGCCAGTGTGTTGCTCGACGAAAGTTTCATTCTGGCAAGCGCGGCATGACAAAGAAGGAAATTGAGGCGTTGGGGTTTATTGAGCTTCGGCTCCCCGGAAAAGAACGATTTGTGAAGCCCGTCAGTCGAAGGGCACGTAAGTTCTATCGTGACGCTGCGCGATCTGAGATTGCGCTCGTCGAACGCCGGAAGCTCGCGGACCAGAATCTCCGTGAGGCGCTGGACTTGCTGAAGGCCGACAAGGAGCAGCCATGAATGAGCAAGGAACAACGAGCGAGCGCACCGCGAAAGTCGAGGCCGGCTTCGTAGCGGAACTTCGTCGCGAGGCACCAATCAAGACTGAAGTGATCGTCGAGCTCCGCGAACAGAACCGGGCGCTCTGGGAGTCGCAAGCGAGACTCTTGTCTGCGCTCATTGCCGCCGAGGATGCGCTGCGCGTATATCGGGCATTGACACTAGAGCGATCGATAGCATGCGGCTCATCAGACAGCAAGTGCGTGCCGGGGTGCGACAGGCACCGATGGGACGATGCGGACGGCTGGCACAGAACCGCGGAGGTACCCCATGACTGAGCCACTGAAACGATACGGCGGCTTTCTGCATCCGACGCACGCGGGCGGCGTTAGCGCCTACTGCACGTCCGAGGACGTGGCCGCGCTGGAAGCTCGCGTGCAAGAGCGAAAAGCGGAGAGCGAAAAACGTCGTATCCAGTTGGGCGTCCAGTCCATCGGTCACGGCCAGGAGTGGATGCGTGCCAATGAAGCCGAATCCAAGCTCACGATTACTCTCGCCCGCGTGCAGGCCCTTGAAGCTGTGCTCCGCGATATCGTGAGCGAAGGCAAACTGGACCCAGAGGCGAACTACGTTGTGGTGCAGATCGACGAGGCGGTGTGGCAAGCCGCGCGGCAATTCGTGGAGGAGATGCATGGCTGAGGACACCCTGGCGCTGGCACAGGACATCGTGAACAACAAAGCGCGCTGGTATTGTGAAACCCTGCAACTCGCCCAAGCCGTGCTCGACCTCTCGGCCCGTGTGCGGGCACTCGAAGCGGAGCGCGATGAGGTCAACGCGCTAGCAGATCGTTACGCGACGGCGCACGGTTTCTATGTCGGGAATGCGCTGGGCGTCTTGCTCGCTCTCCTCGATGAGCCCACGGGTGAGGATGTGCCGAGC
>JAHIVR010000066.1 GCA_018816625.1 Nanobdellota archaeon
ATTTATTAAATTTTTATAACACTTTATATCTTTGTATCTTTTATCAGTACCAATAAGAACAACTGGTATTGGATCTAATAATTCAATCATTCTATTTATAGTTTCCATCGGTATCTTTCTTGCCATTGCATCTTCTCTTCCTGTATGTGGACAAATTACAATATATTCTGCCCCACATATAGGAAGATATGGTAAATATAGTTCTGGAAACCATACCATTCCTTCTTCTGGAACTCCTGATACCTCTTTTGACTCAGGAAATAAAAATTCTATGAATTCTACTTTTCGTATATTATGAAATAAGTTATATATTTCTTTTATTTCATTATAAAATTGTTTATGTACTGTGTAATGAAAAATATGTATATCCTCTTCTTTTAAAAGTTTTAAACAAGCGGTATAACAATCTCCGAGTGTTCCTCTAACAGATATCTTTTTCATTCTTATAATTCCTTAAATTTATAAACTATATCTTTAATATAACTTATCATTCTTTTAGTTATTACTGGCGAACATCCTATAAAAAATACTTTTCTTATAACATCGTTTGCTATAGGATAATTTTTTATATCTCCAAAATCTTTAAATGCAGGATGCATTAATAAATTACCAGCAAAATAATTTCTTGTTTGTATTCTATTATCTTCAAGATACTGCATCAATTCTTCTTTTAACTTTTGAGTATCACAGATTATTCCCGTACCAAACCAACTTGTATCCGCTAAAGGTAATTCTTTAAGAGTTCTTACTCCTTCTATTTTACTAAAAATTTGTGATAAAATTAAATTATTACTTTTTCTTAAAGCAAGTATTTTATCAAACTTTTTTAACTGTTCTAAACCAACTGCTCCTTGTAAATCTAAGGGCTTTAAATTATATCCTATATTAGAAAATACATATTTATGATCAATTATTCCATTATAACCATCTAACCATTTTGAAAATCTTTTTCCACAAGCACCATTTTTTAACAAACCCTCAGTTCCTACGCACACACAAGCTCTTCCCCAAGATGATAAACTTTTAGCTATTTTATATATTTCTTTTATATTTGTAGAAATCATTCCTCCTTCTCCAGTAGTTATATGATGAGAAGGATAAAAAGAACATGAACTAACTATACAATAATCTGATAAATATTTTCCATCCCATTTACTTCCAAGACTATCACAATTATCAAGAATTATAGGAATCTTATGATTCTTTGAAATATAAGCTAAGTAATTCATATTCATAGGATTTCCTAATACTGGAGAAATAAATACAGCTTTTGTTTTATCAGTAATAACTTGTTCTACTTTTTTAACATTAAAATTTAAATCATTCCAAGATATATCTACAAATATTGGTTTAAGATTATTTTGAATAATAGGAGTTAGTGTAGTAGGAAACCCTGATGGAGAAAGTATTATTTCATCTCCATCTTTCCAATTGTAATACAGTTTTAAAGCATTTATTGTAATAAGATTTGCCGAACTTCCAGAATTTACCATTGAAGAATATTTAAAATTAAACATCTTAGAAAATTCATTTTCAAATTGTCTTACATAATTTCCAGAAGATAACCAATCTCCATCTAAAATAGCTTTAATTATGGCTATTTTCTCATTATAATCCCAATAAGGTCCAGCATAAAAAATTGTATCTTTTTCTGGAACAAACTCTTTATCTGACTTATTACATAAATACTTGAATAATTTATTATCTTTTTCTAAACTTTTTATAAATTCTTCTATTTTTTCTTTCACATAAGTAACCCATATCTTTTTAATATTTTTGAGTCTGTTTTTATTTGTTCAGTTTTACTTAATCCAGGAATATATCCTTGACCAGCATAAT
This sequence comes from Nanobdellota archaeon, assembly GCA_018816625.1. Lineage (GTDB taxonomy): Archaea > Nanobdellota > Nanobdellia > Pacearchaeales > GW2011-AR1 > JAHIVR01. Next base: position 1,840 of record JAHIVR010000066.1, read on the forward strand.
GTAAAATATAAGCATCCCCTTTAGTTTTCATACTCCAAGGTTCTAAAAACATCGACATAAGGTTGAACTCACAAGGTAATTCATAAACTTCGTATTTATTTTTATTTATCTGATATCCAATCTCTACATCATCAAAACCAAGATCTTGATACAAATTATTATAATCTAAGTTAAATATATTTCTATGCATTTTAGAAACCAAAAGAACATCAGAATTTATATATCCTTCTTTCCATCCTATATTTTCTCTTTGTTTCTGAATATTTAAAATACGATTTCTTCTGTCTTCTTGTCTTGTACCTTTGTCCTCATATATTGAAGCTATCATATGAATTGGGACAAGCTTAAATATATCAGGACAACTTTTAAGAATTAGAGTATCAGTTCCTATACATAAAATTCTATCATATTCTTTTAATAAATCATATATTTGTAATATCTTATAATGCGGATGATATTTAACGTTATTATCAAATATTTTAAAATCAGCATTACAAAATTTTGCATATCTTTCTAAAATTGGATGAGTTATATCAGCCATTTCCTGAATATTTTTATCACACCTTGTTACTATTAATTTTTTCATTTTTCCTCAATATGGCAAATATGTACTTAAAACTTTTTTTATACTCATTTTCATTTATAATTACTTCTTTAGCTAAATTCAATTCTTTACATATTCTTTCTAAATCAACAACTCTTATTCCTCTTGAAGCAGGATTCATCCACTCAAGTCCTTCAATTATAATAATACACCCATTTTCATTTAAATATTTTAAACATTTCTCAATTATTTCTTTATGTTTTTTTGTAAATAAATATAAACTAAATATAAAAACTATTACATCAAATTTTCCATTGTACTCAAAATCTTCAAAATTAATTTTAAATTTTTCTACTTTCTTTTCACAAAAATTATTAATAGTTACATAAGGATCTACACAAACTATTTTTTCAAAATATTTTTCATATAACTGATTTACTCTACCATTCCCACACCCTATATCAAGAACTGATTTTTTATTTTTCCATATTTCGTGGGTAAATATATAATTTTTTAACCACTCTATACTCCTAAATTTAGCTTGAGAATCGCCAGAATTGGTATAAGACATTGTACCTATTCCCATTTTCTTAAACTCCGAATCCACAAAATTAACAATTTCATTAATCTCACACTCTTTTAAATCGTTTAATAGTTTTTTTCTATACTTATTTATATCCACAATTAATACTATTTTTTTATAATCCACCAATCACGATTACCACAAAATAATTGGTTTCTATTAAAACTTTCTAATACTGCTTTTACTACAGATTTATGATCATCGCAGAAATCGTGGCCTCCTAAAACGCCACCAACCTTTACTTTAAGAAGACATAATTTTATATCTAGTTTAACAGCTTCATATTTATGATCACCATCTATATAGCAAAAGTCAAGAGATTCATCAGGAATTTTATTTATAATCTCTTCAGTAGTACTAATAAGCCATTTAACCTTATATTCAAAATTCTTAAGAATTCGTCTTGCAATCTCCTCTGCATCTGGATGTTTTGTTCCTTCCGCATATGGTCGTTCACCAGAATTGTCAAATTCATCTGATTGATCAAAATAAGGATCTATAAGATAAAGTTTTTTTATATCAAGATTACTTAGTATAAAATGTGCATTTGTAGCCTTAGCGACTCCTATCTCAAGTCCTACCAAATCTTTTCGAAGTGCGAGTTGTGTCCATGCTGGTCTATACGCCCAATTATTCATCTTATTCTCCTATTTTATATTTCTGATGACTGACTACAATATCTTCAAATTCTTTATTCAGAGATTTTTGTATATTCTTTAATTCTTCATTTGTAAAATTTTTAGTATACCAAAAATCATTATTATATTCATCCGCATTAGACCAATCATAATCTCTAAATTCTTCTCTAAAATAATCATTTCCTGGATATGGTGTTAAAACGGTAAAACCAACTATGTCAGGTTGGAGTTTATATATAAATTTTCTTGTATTTTCAATAGATAAATTATCTTCTAAAGGATTTCCTAAAATAAAAAATGCTCTTCGATTTATATTATATTTTTTACCCCACTTAAATACTTTTTCTATCTTGGAAAGGGCTACTCCTTTTTTCATCTCATTAAGTAATCTCTGATCCCCACTTTCTACACCAACCATTATAACATCACAATTAGCTTCTGACATTATTTTAAGCATATTTTCTGTAGCAATAGAAGCATGAACCATAGCATCAAATTTTATTGTACAATTTCTTTTTATCTTTTCTTCGCAAAAATCATTTACAGCTTTTTCAGAAATTGCCCATGTAGGATCAACAAACTTTACTCTATCTATTTTATAATCTTTTATTAAATATTCTATTTCATCTAAAGTATCAACAGGATTACGTATTCTTATATTATTTTTTGACATACAATATTCAGAACACATTTTACAATTAAATTTACATCCTCTTATAGATTGAACAGATGCTATTCTTTCTCCACACATTTCTTGACATAGTTGTAAAAATCTTTCTTGTTGTATAAATTCTCTATCTGGCCAAGGGAGTTCTTCAAATGTAGCAGGAGTTGTTGAATATTTCGTCTTTTCATTATTATTAAATAATTTATTAAAGTTATTTATTG
>JAHIVR010000009.1 GCA_018816625.1 Nanobdellota archaeon
ATATTTATCAGGAAGGGCAACTACTATTTCCAGAAGTTTGCAGATAGTTGGAAATATAACAATGAAGCCAGTAAATGAAAACTTTACCTTATGCGAGGGAAATAATTATGTTGATTGTGAAACTGATACGACTGGTGCTGATTTGTTAGTTCAAGATGATATTGAAGCGATTGGTTCTATATTCTCACAAGAAAATATAACTGCAGATGATACGGGATTTTTTTCATTTCTAGGAAGTTTGACAAATAGAATTACAAAACTGTGGGTTCAGGATATTGATGTTTCTGGAAATTTGATAGGAATAACAAAAGAAGTATTTTTCCCAATAGATGCTACTGATGCAAACTTTGGAGATTTTAGAACTAAAAGTCTGTCTTCAGGTAATGCATTACGAACTAATTTTCAAGTACCATCAGATTTTTCAACATTGGTTAGTCTTGAAATTATTTTAGTTCCTACTGGAACAAATGTTGTGGCTCCTGTAGACTTATACTCTGATTATGGAACAATAGAGGAAGTATATAACCAGCATTCAGAATCACTATCAACAACATGGAATCTTGACACAGCAGATAACTTTTATGCAATGAACATTTCAGGAGTATTTACTAATTTAAATGCGGGTGATTTTTGTGGTATTCAGATAGATGAAGGCGTATTTGGGTTTACAACACATTATCTTGGAATAAAACTAAGATATAAAACTTAGTTGGAATGTAAAATGAAACACATAATATTTCTAACTGCTTTGTTATTGATTCCTTTAGTTTTTGCAGAAACAACTTTCTTTGATAATCCTGATGATTTTTTTATTATGGGTGATTCCACCGCAACATCTCCAACAGGCGAAGTGACAGGAGGAACAACAGGCGGAACAACCAGCGGGGGAAGTTGTTTAACTAATTGGAGTTGTTCTTCTTGGTCTTCTTGTATGAATGGAATACAAACGAGAATTTGCACAAAGGAAAGAATAAATTGTTATGCTGATTTAAAAAAGAAGCCTACTGAAAATCAAAGTTGTTCTGTTGAAACTGAAAATGATACTGAATCTGAAGAAGGAAATTTAATATCTCAAAGTTCTCCAGTAAATTTCCAAAACATAATTACTCTTGTTATAGGATTAATAGTTATTATTGGGATTGCTATTTTCTTTGTATGCAAAAGACATAAGAAGAAAAGATATTAAAATTCTGGTTATTAGTTCAACAATGAATTAATTTTATTCCTCTCTAGAACTTTTGACTAAAAGGTTCTATGCCGCTACTTTTATTTTTCAGTTTTTATCGTCGGTAAACAGGATGCTCCCACGAGGGTTTTACTTCTATAGGGCAGGGGCAGATCTACGCTTTATAGTTGGTAGAGATATTTAAAAAAAATCTTGATGGATGGATAAAAGAAAAAAAGATAGATATACCTAAAGGCAAATTTGAGGGAGCAATTATTAATTATGATTATCAGGGACACAAATTTGGAAATAAGTTTTTGGTGGGGGATACAGGAGGGTTTACATCAGGATTAACTGGAAAGGGAATATATTCTGCCAGATTATCCGGGCAAGAAATAGCCAAAATAATTTTGAATCCAAAATATGTTCCAAAAAAATTAAACCATCTTCTAAAAATAAAAGCTAAACATGAATCTCTTTTAAAATTATTTGAATTTAGTGGTCCTCTAAGAGAAGTTGAATATGAAGCCCTTGTATTGCTTGTAAAAAATAATTTTTTTAAAAAAGAATTTTTAGAGATAGTATCTTAGGAACTTTCTGTTAGCTGTCCCAATACTAAAACCAAATTAATGCAAAACAAGTTTCCAGAAATTTATGCTTTAACCCAACTCATAAGCCTCTCTTATTCCTGAAAGGCCTCTGCCTCTTCCCAACAAAGCAATATTATCACACATTATTCTGAATTTTGGTGGAGCAATCTTTTCAACATATTCACATATATGGGGAAATGCCGAACCCACCTCTTTTCTCTTAACCACTGTGAGATGGAGGATTCTATCTCTTTGGTCGTAACCTTTTTTTTTTGCTCCCAATTCTCTTTGGCAGGTAGCCATTATTCTTTCTATCTTATCTCTTCCTCTTGTTGTAGTATCTGCTGCAATATAAAGAAGGTTATTTCTCTTAAAAAAATCAAAACCATCTATTAAAATTGGGAAGGGTCTTGTGCTTTTAGCAAGATCTCTCATAACTCTTTGTACTTCTTTTGGGTCTCTTTGAGAAAAAGGGGATTTGAAAGTGATGTGGGGTAGCCTTTGTCTTTTATTTAACCCAGGAAGACTAAATTCAGAACAAAGATCAGAAATCAAGTCCTTATAGTACTCTGCTATAATTCCTCTTCCGAGGTGAGCAACATAAAGTTTCTCTGCCATATTATTTCGACTAATAAGGGGTTTTTAAGAATTTGGATTGGGAAACGCCGCCATAATGGCTACGCCTAGACGTTATCACAAGTAGACTGAAGGTTTACGCCGCCTGCAGGAATCGAACCTGCGGGCCCCGAAGGGCTCGGATTAGCAATCCGATGCAATACCATTATGCGAAGGCGGCCTAATATGTCTCTTAGAAAACAAAGCATTTTAAAGCTTTTTATTTAATGGGCCAGATATATTCTAGGTTGTTTTTTTCAGTCCATCCAAAACGCGAATAGTATTTTTTATCTTTTCTTGATAAATTGCTTTTGTGTGAGGAATGAAATCTCTTGCTTCCAATCCAAAAAGGATAGTTTATTTTCCCACGAATTATCTCTTTTTTCATGTTGTTATTAAAACCCCTACTAATCCACTCTTCAAGGCATTTGTTAAAGTAAAGTTTCAAGGCATTTGGGGTGTCTCTCCACATTTTTACAGCCGGATGGTTTCTCCAACCTTTCTTTTTAGTCCTTTTTAATATGATATTTAGAATCTGGTAAGCCTCTACTCTCTGCTTTCCAAGTCTTTTATTATCCAGGCATTTTAAAGATTTTTCAAAATTTGGGTAGGGTAAGAAAGTTTGCATTTTAAAAATAAAAATAGCGGGGGTGGGATTTGAACCACACGACCTCCGGGTTATGGGCCCGACGAGCACTCCAGATTGAACTCTGTAAAATTCCTAAGAACTTAAGCAGATCTGCTCCACCCCGCTATAATTGGAGTCTCTTAGTCTTAATTGAAAGATTTGCCTTATTTTTAAAGCTAACGGATACCTATTTTCTCTTCTGATAACGCCCCCACCAGGAATCGAACCTGGATGCCACAAGGGCCGCGAGTTCGAGTCGCGTGCACTACCATTATGCGATGAGGGCTAACTAACAAATAAACGCCCCAGATGATTTTTTCAAAATCATCGCGCGTCTGATCTAATTTGTTTACAAATTAGGACGCCCCAACCAGGACTCGAACCTGGATGCCTAAAAGGCCAAGATTTCCAATCTTGTGCAATACCCTTATGCGATTGGGGCTTTTTGTTCCTCCCAATTGTATTTTGCCTGATGTAAAATCAGAGCTTATGCGATTGGGGCTTATTTCTCAACAACAATCTTTTTATATAAACCTTTTCTTCTTTTCTTATGCTAATTTTAGGAATAGATGATGCCGGGCGTGGTCCTGTAATCGGGCCGATGATACTTGCAGGATGTCTTATTGATGATGCACACTATCCTTATCTAAATAAATTGGGGGTAAAGGATAGTAAACAACTCACTCAAAAGAGAAGAGAATTACTTGAGGAGGTAATAAAGGAAAAGGCAGAGTCATTTGAGGTTGTCATTATCCCTCCAAAAGAGATTGATGGTGAAGGGGAGAATAGAGTAAAGCTAAACGAACTAGAAGCAATAGCTGCAGCAAACATAATTAATAAAATAAACAAGGGTTTCAAAAAAATAAGGGTGGTTGTTGACTGCCCATCTATAGGAATAGCTAAGTGGACAGACTATCTTAAAACAAAAATAGATAATCTTTCAAACCTAGAGATTGTTTGTGAACATAAAGCCGATAAAAACCATCTGGCAGTTTCCGCTGCCTCAATTCTAGCAAAATGTGTAAGAGAAAAAGAAATGGTAAAACTAAAAGAGAGACACGGAGACCTTGGTTCGGGATATCCTTCAGATCCTCTAACAAAAAAACATCCGGAATATTTAGAAAGACATGGTCAACTTGGAAAAATGCTAGCTCTAAATTAACCCAGAAAAAATTAGGAGACTTTTAAAGCCCCTGCTTCTTTCCCTTCATCTGTTTTAGAACATACTATCTTTGCACATTAAACTTTAAAAACAATATAAGCGTTTTGGAGGTTATCTACAATGACATATGTAAAGAAACTGGTGATGCATGGATTCAAGAGTTTCCCAAAGAAGACAGAACTACCTTTTATGCAAGGGATAAATGTTATTCTGGGGCCAAACGGGTCAGGAAAGAGTAATGTTTCGGATGCTTTGTGTTTTGTTCTTGGGCGTTTAAGTATAAAATCAATGAGGGCTACAAAAGCAAAGAATTTAATCTTTCTTGGAAGCAGAATCGCGTCCCCATCAAAAGAGGCCTCGGTTGAAATAGTCTTTGATAACGAACACAGGTCATTTACCATAGACAAAAATGAGGTCTCTTTAAAGAGAATAGTGAGAAGAAACGGACAAAGCATATACAAAATAAATGGGGAGACAAAAACACGTCAAGAAGTATTGGCTTTGTTGGCACAAGCAGGAATCGATCCCAATGGTTTTAACATTATTCTACAAGGAGAGATACAGAACTTTGTAAATATGCACACAGAAGAGAGGCGTAAGATAATTGAAGAGGTTTCTGGAATAGCCATATATGAATCAAGAAAAGAGAAATCTCTTAAGGAATTAGAGAAAACAGATGAAAAATTAAAAGAGGTCTTAGCCATACTTAAAGAAAGAACAGCTTATCTTAACAATCTTGAAAAAGAGAGACAACAGGCACTCAAATTCAAGAAATTTGAACAAGATGTTAAAAAATTTAAAGCAAGTATAATCTTCCAAGATTTATCCAGAAATAAAAAAGAAGTAAGGGTGCTGGAGGAAGAGATTGGAAGGAAGATAAAAGAGATAGAGAGGTTAAGAAAAATTATGATATCATTAAGAACCTCTATTGAAGGGTTTGAATCACGGATAGGGTCAATAAACACAACAATACAAAAATCAACAGGATTAGAACAAGAAAAACTTAATCAAGAGATTGCAAATATAAACGCTGAAATTGCAGGAACTACAGTAAGAATAGAGAACTTCGAATCAAAACTCTCTGAGATAAACAATCAAAAACAAGAATATTCAGAAAGAATAAGGGAAAATGAGTTGTCTCTTAAGGAACTCTCCAAACAAACCGGAAGTTCTCTAAAAGGGAACCAACAAAAAGATATCGAGTCAAAAAAACAAGAACTAGAGAGACTTGAAGAACAGAGAAAGAAATTCTATATGGCAAAATCAGAGCTCAAATCGCTTAAGGAGAAGATAGAAGATAAAAAAGATTTACTTAAGGGATATGAAATAGAATCAGAATCTTTTATAAGACAAATTAAGGCAATATCCAGAGATATCTTTGATAAAAACACGAATCAATCCAAAATAGAATCATTAAAGGCCTCTTTATCGGAGAAAAGGCAATTACTAGAGGATTTGGGGAAAAGCGAAAAGGAATTTGATAAGCTATCCTCTAATAAAGAGTATGAAATAGATAAACAAAATAAACTAATTGAGAAGATATCTAAAATAGACATATGCCCCGTATGCAAGAGTAAAATAACAAAAGATCATATTCACACCATAAACAATGAAATCTCCCACATTATTGCAACTCTTCAAAAACAGATAGAAGACGCAGATAAAAACCTAAGCGAAATATATTCAAAGAAAACTATTTTATCTCAAGAGATGGAACAAATTTCTTCTGAATTAATAAAAAGAGAGTCAGATCTTATAAAACTTGCAAATGCTGAAGAAAAGAAGATTCAAATTAAAACTCTACAAGAAAAGACAATGGTTCTTAGAGCAGAAATAGAGGAATTAAGTAAGATAAAAACAAAACTTGAACAAGGCGTTAATAAAGATTACAATGTTGATCAAAAATATGAAACAGCCAAAATAGAATTTCAAGAAGTTTCTTTTAGAAATGAGGAGAATATTAATTCTGAGATTTCTCTTAAGCAAAGAGAGCTTGAACGTTCTAAAATATTTCTAAAACAATTAACAAGAGAAGAGTCTGATTTGGGAGAGGAATTAAAATTCGTAAAGGATGACCTAGATAGAAATGGAACTCTTTTGGAAAAAAAGAGAGAGCAGGAAGAAGCACTTAGCAAAAAATTCCAAAAACTAATAGAAGAAAGAGATGAATTCCAAGAAAAGATAAGACAGGCTGATAGAGAAGGCACATTAAAACAAAATGAAATGCATAACTTGGAAGGGGCTAAAAATAATTTGAATATTGATAAAGCAAGAGTTGATGCAATAGTTGAGAATCTTGAAACAGAAATGCTTAGCTTTCCAGGAATTGAAATAATAAGAGCAAATAAAGAGTCTTTAATAGAAAGGCTAGCCAAAACTAAGGAAATTCTCTCCAAAATAGGAACTGTTAACCTAAGGAGCTTAGAAGTTTATGACTCTGTTAAAAAAGAGTACGATTTAATACAGGATAAAGTAGAAATAATAAATAAAGAAAAAAATAGCGTTTTAAAGATTATTCATGAGATTGATATTAAAAAGAAAAAAACATTTCTCAAGACCCTTGATTCTCTTAACGAGATTTTTTCAAGAAACTTTTCTCAATTGAGTACAAAAGGGCAGGTATTTTTAGAAATGGAAAATAGAAAAGATCCCTTTGAAGGAGGAGTGAATATAATAGTTAAAACAGGGCACGGGAAGTACTTCGATGTGAAATCTCTTTCTGGAGGAGAGCAAACACTTGTCGCTCTTTCACTTATATTTGCCATACAAGAGCATAAACCTTACTACTTCTACATTCTTGATGAAATAGATGCGGCTTTGGATAAAAGAAACTCCCAAAGACTAGCAAATCTACTTCAAAAATACATGCAGAAAGGACAATACATTGTTATAACCCACAATGATGAGGTTATTTCAAACGCAACAAATCTTTATGGAGTAAGTATGCATGATGGAGTATCAAAGGTTGTTAGTTTGGAGATATAAAGTAAATAATCATCTGGTTTTTTGTTTTTGAAAATATATTAATGAGTATAATAATAATTAAAAAAGACATTTTATAGTTATTGGTATGCCATCAACATTTAAATCTAG
>JAHIVR010000067.1 GCA_018816625.1 Nanobdellota archaeon
TATTTTTAGTGATTATTTTTTATTTTATTAAGGATATTTGTTGTTGAAAATCCTTCTAAAAATGGGAGAAAGGCTGTTTCTATATTATTCTCCTCTATTGCTTTTCTTTCTTCTGGTTTTGTTGTTTCTATACTATAGTCCCCCCCTTTAGCAGAGATGTGGGGTTTAAGCATTGTAAGGTATCTTGAAACATTATCTTCTTGAAATATTAAAACATAATCCACAAACCATAGTGAGGCAATGATTTTAGCCCTTACTTCTTCTGGTTGTATTGGTCTTGTCGGTCCTTTAAGTCTTTTTACGGATTCGTCAGAATTTATTCCTACCACTAAATGATCTCCTAATTCTTTTGCCTTTTTTAGATACTCTATATGCCCTTGGTGGAGTAGATCGAAAGCCCCGTTAGTCCAGACTATTTTTTTGCCTTTTGCCTTTTTATCTTCTATTATTTCTTTAATTTCTTCAACCGATTTAATTTTTGTTTGCTCTTCTAAAATTTCTGCTTTAAGCTCTTCAATTGTTACTGTTGCAGTTCCTTGTTTCCCAACAACTATTCCTGCTGCATAGTTTGCCAATCTTGTCGCTTGTTCTAAATTTGCTCCACTTGAAATTGCAAGGGAAAGGGTTGCACAAACTGTGTCTCCAGCACCAGTTACATCATAAACTTCTTTTGCATATGTGGGAATGTCTTTAATCTCATCAGAGAAGATGCTCATTCCTTCGTTAGCTCTTTTGACAATTATATTTGATCCCATTTCTTCTCTTAGAGTTTTTCCAGCTTTGTGCACTATTTCGTGATGTCCCATTGAGATTACTTCTTTTTTATTTGGAACTATAAGAAAAACTCCAGGGTATAATTCTTTGTTTTTTGGTTTCGGGTCTACTATTATTTTATTATTAAATGGTTGAAGGACCTCCATTGTCTCTTGAGTTATTGTGCCTTTTGCATAATCTGAAATTATTATAATGTCGGCTCTTGATGCTTCTCGCTCTAAAATTTCTCTGTCTATTCTCTTTTGGGTTATATCTTCGTCATCAATTCTCAGAAGATGATGCCCTTCGGCAATGATTCTTGTTTTGATTATTGTTTTTTCAACATGGCTTGGGATGAATCTTATATTCTTCTCATTTGTTAGTTCCATTATTTTAAGCCCATCCTTTTCTTTTCCAACATGTCCAATGAGTGTTGCTTGTCCTGTAAGAGACACTATGTTTGAGGCTACGTTTGCGGCCCCCCCTAGTTTGTAATATTCTTTATTTGTTCTTATTAGGGGAACGGGAGCTTCCGGACTTATTCTTTCGACAGAACCTTCGATATATTTATCCAAAATTATATCTCCAATAACAAGTATTTTTTTATCTTTAAAGTTTTCAAGGAATTTTATAAGTTCTATTTTATCCATAATTCTTTGATAGAAGGAATATTTTTAAGTTTTTAGTAGGTAAAATTATTTTTAATGGGAAAGCTTATAAATAATATTTAACCATATTGTATATGGAAAGAGGGGTTTGGGTACTTTTTGCTGTTTCCTTTGTATTGATAGTTATTTCTATATTTGTTACAATTGAGGTGGTTGAAAAGAAGTACAACCCTTTAGAAGGAGATGTCGCTTTGATTAAATCAGAGTACACTACAGAGGACAGAGTTTTTAATATCTTGAGAGATTGCGAAAGAACTGCAATATATGTTAATCCTTTAGATTCTTATTGGAATGAGAATTCTCATCCTACTGGAAATAGTTTATGTGGATCTCAAGGGCAGGTTTGTATTGCTTCTCTTTTGACTAATGTAATTGTTGATCAAGGGCCGGCTCCAAGAGAGTGGGGAGAGAATAAAGATTCTGGGCTTTGGGCCTGTGATATGGATGCTACGAGTGTTTATGGAAGGTCCAGTTGGAATATGTATAGGTTAGATGCACTTTGTTGTGCTGTTTAAAACCTCATCTTTTTTACTTTTCCAAACTTTTTTGCTAGCTTTTGCATCTGTTTTTGGGACATTCCTTTAGAAGGATCAAAATCTTCTTGAGATTTTATCATTTCGTTGAGCATATCATATTGTTTTAAAAGTGCTTTTATATCTGAGTTGGCAACTCCAGAACCTTTTGCTATACGGTTTATTCTTGAGTGTTCTTTTTGCAGTATCTCTGGATCGGCTTTTTCTTCAGGAGTCATTGATTTTAGTATGTGTTCCCATCTTGATATTTTTGCTTGTTGACTTTCTAACATTCCTTCTGGGATTTTTGCCGAATTGAGTCCCGGAATCATTCCTTTTATTTTATCAAAACCTCCCATATCCCCCATCGATTTTACCTGGGCAACCACATCGTCTAAAGATAGTTTCCCTTGTTCTATTCCTTTTTGGAGCTTTGCTTGAGCCTTTTCATCAGTAATAGATTTTATTTTTTCTATGAGGGATTGTAAATCCCCCATTCCCAAGAGTCTTGAAAGGAATCTTTCTGGATTAAATTCTTCAACATCATTAACTTTTTCCCCGGTTCCAATGAAATAAACTCCGGCCTTTGTTTCTGCACATGCGGTTAGGGCTCCTCCCCCTTTTGCGGTGGAGTCCATTCTTGTTATGATTACTCCAGATATTTCTACTGCACCCTGGAATTCTTTTGCTTGTTTTTTTGCTGCTTGGCCAACATCTGCTGGCATGACCAGGATTTTTTCTGTAGGATTTATGGCTCTGTTTAATTCTTTTATTTCTTTGAGGAGGGTTTCATCAAGCATGTGACGTCCGGCAGTATCTATAAGGATGACATTGAAAGTTTTTAGTTGTTTTTCGTATTTTTTGTATATTGATACTGCATCATTATTTCCAGGGTCTATGAAATAATTTAGGTTGTGTTTCTTCGCATTTTGTTCTAATTGTTCGGCTGCGGCTGGACGGTGAACATCAAGTCCTATAAGAGCAACTTTGTTACCACGTTTAGCGTAGTAATTTCCTAGCTTTGTTATCATTGTTGTTTTACCGGCTCCGTATAACCCTAAAAACATTATTCTGTTCTGGGTTTTTTGGAGAGCTAGAGGTTTGTATTCACCAAGGAGAGAGACCAATTCATCATGAAGGAGTTTTATTATGTGTTCTTTTTTATCTATCTCCCTTATTCTTTCATCAATTGCGGCCTTTCTTATTTTGTCTGAGAGTTCTTTGACCAAAGAGATACTTACGTCTGCTTCTATAAGAGCTCTTTGTAAATCTCTTATTACTTGGTCTACTAGGTTTTTATCTAGGAATAGGGCGTTTGCTATTCTGTCGGTTGCCTTTCTTAGTATCTCCCCTAGTTTTTCAAGCATGAGAAGTATAGGAAATTTAGGATTAATAAAGTTGTGGTTGATAACAATTAAGTTTTTAAGGTAAGATAATAAAGGAGGAGTATGGTAAAAGACACTATTAGTTATATGGAAGGGATGGTTGGTAGGAGGTTAGTTGATGGATTTGCAATTGCTAGTGAGACTAATCCTGAAAGAGAAGATGCTGTTGAGAGAAGACTTTATCAAACTCCCGCAGATCTTGAAGGAGTTGCAAATTTAGCTGGAATTTCTATTCTTCCAATGGGTAGAAGAGTAAGAAAAAGATAACTAAAGTCCCAATTCTTCTATGAATTTTTCTTTATTAAAAGGAATTATGTTGTCGTATTCTTGGCCTATTCCTAAATAAAGGATTGGTTTTTTTGTCACATAGCCCACACTTAGTGCGGTTCCACCTTTTTCATCCGTATCTGCTTTTGTGAGGATGATTCCGCTTATTCCTATTGCCCAGTCGAAGCTCTTTATTTGTTCTATGGAATCGTTCCCGGTTATTGCCTCTCCAACAAATATTTTTATGTCCGGGTTGTTTACTTTTGATATTTTCTCTATTTCTTTTAGAAGATTTTTTTCTGTGTGCATTCTTCCTGCCGTATCAATGAGAACACAATCAATGTTGTTTTTTTTTGCGTATTTTATTGCATCAAATCCTACTGCAGCAGGATCGCTTCCGTATTCGTGGCTTATTACTTTAAACCCTAATTTGTCACCGTGTTTTTGTATTTGTTCTATTGAAGCTGCCCTAAATGTGTCTGCTGCTGCTAAAACACATGAAAGGCCTTGTTTTTTTAGAGAGTTTGCAATTTTTGCTATTGTTGTTGTTTTTCCTGTGCCATTTATTCCACAAAAGAGTATTACATAGGGCTTATCTTTTTTTTCTTTTACGGCCTTTACTATGTCAAAAGGGTCTATGAGTATTTCTCTTATTATTTTTTTGAAGAAATCTTGTATTTCTGTTTCTATTTCTTTTTTTAATAGTTCTTTTCCTATCATCTCTTCTTTAAGCCTTCTTATAATCTTCTCTGCTACCTCTAAGGCAACATTATTTTCAAGAAGGAGCATTTGAAGCTCTTCTTCATAGATTTCAAATTCTTTTTCTGTTATTTTTATTTTGGATATCTTTGAAATGGCTTTTTTGAAAAAACTCTTTTCACCAGGTTTTTCTTTTTCTTCCTTTGGCTTTTCTTTATCTAGGGGCTCTCCTTTTGCTATTTTTAGTTCTTTTGCATCTAGTGCGTGTTTTTTTTCCTCTAGAGATTCTTTTGCCTCTTCTAACGCCTTTTGAATTTTCTCAAGTTTCTCTAGATTTGGTTTGTATTTTTGTTTTGCTACAGAGAATTCCATAGGGATTTCTATCTCTTTTTTTGCTTCTTCTAACTTTTCTTCTGTTTTATCTTCTGGAGATTCTTCTATCTTTTCTTCTTTTTTTTCTGCTTCTTGAGATACTTTTTTTGCCCAAGATTTCAGTTTCTCCTTTAATTTTCCGAACATAAAATGGATAAGATTGGTAGATTTATAATATTAACTAATTAGGTTCAAACGAATTAGAAGGCTTCGTGCGGTTTATAAGTGCGATTTTATTTTATTTTATACATTTAAAAAATGTAACTAAACATCGCGGGAGAATAAATAAAGCGTTTAAAATTAAAATGAAAAAACAAAAGTCAAAGTTAAATTTTGTTATGGCCATGGGGGTTTTAATCTTGCTTGTAGCCGGAACAGTTTTTGCTCAACCTCTTTTTGATAAAGATAAAGGGTATAAACCACTACCCCTACCAGAGTATTCAGACCCTTTGCCTTCTGAAGAAGATCCTTCGGTAGTTGTTGGGTATGAGATTCCTGTTGAACCTCCCGTAGGATATGATGTTCCTAGACTTAGTTTTATGGTATCTCCAAATCAACAAGTAACTGATGACGGGAGCGCTGTATATAAGTTAGTGTTTAAAGATTTGCATAAACCTATTCCTCCTTGCGACCCAGAACCAGGAATGGCTTGTGCTTTGGGTTTTCCGGTTTACAACTATAAACTCAAGTTTTATGCTGTGGAAGATAGGACATACGGAAAATTTTCTGAAGAGAGTTTCACTCTTGTTGGAGGGGAATCTAAAACGATAACCCTTAATGTTGAAACTAAGAATAAAGGAACAAGTTATTTTGTTGTGACTGCTTTTGATATGGATGGAAAGAGTCTAAGTAGAAAGGCATCAATAACTTATGAAAGAGTTATAGAGCCCGGGCCAATTGACCCTTTCTATTTTGTTGGGAGTGGGTATATGGAAAATAGTGGGGAAGGAATTTTAGTTGCTTTCAATATAAAAGACAACAACAAATACGGTTTAGTTGGAAAAACTCAGATTGATGGGGAATATTACTATGTTAAGGGAAATGTGGTAGGTGCATCTGAATCTAGTTCAGGAATGCACCTTGACATGGTTGAGTTTAATGTGATTTCTATGGATAATGGAGATGTTTTAGGAATTTTTAAGGGAAGTCTTTTTTATTATGATGGTTTTAAAGTGATGAAAGGAATTTTATATGATTTCCAAGGAAAGAATTGGGATTTGATCACTTTTGAAAAAGATCATGACAGAACCCCGGCAGTCCTTATAGATCCAATAGAAGTTACAACTGAGGCACTTACTGGATATATGGGGGAAGTTATTTCAATGGGCAAGACTCCTTATTTTTGGTAAGGATATAAATTTATTTTATTATTTATTATTTATTTTTCTTATTTTTTGATGCATATAAATTTTTATAAAGAGGAGTATGCTATTAACTCTACAATGAAAGGAGTATTGTCGGTTGTCATCCGCCCAGGCTTGGTCAAATGAAAGGAGTATTGTCGGTTGTCATCCGCCCAGGCTTGGTCAAATGAAAGGAGTATTGTCGGTTGTCATCCGCCCAGGCTTGGTCAAATGAAA
>JAHIVR010000068.1 GCA_018816625.1 Nanobdellota archaeon
ATAAAAAATGCTATTGAAAAACATGGGTTAACCTATATCCAAGAATCCCACGAACAATCAAAACAATCAGCAGACAATCTTATTAATGATATTGGCACTGAAAAGGCTTTAGAAGCCGTTAGAAATAATGAAATACAGGGTGGAACAGAATCGTTTGTGTGGGGTTCTATAATTAATAAAGTAGATGAACAGCTTACTATATCAAAAGACCCGGCAGAAATTGAGAGATTAAATGATTTACAGGCTGACCTAAAAAGTGAATTTGACCAAAAAATGAGAAATTCAGGGAGAGGTATTTCGGCTCTACAATCAGTTTATAAACTTTATGATTTTGAATATAATTTAGCAAACCAGTTAGAAAAATATGAAAATGCTAATGATGGCGTTGTTCCTCCAGACATAGAAGCTAAATTTAGAGAGTATGACCGGCAGATGAAAGAGTTAAAAGAAAAATTGAGCATAGCAGAAAAGAAAGCCGAAGGTAGAGATGAAACTATAGAAAATATTAAAGAAGGAATGGAGCGTAAACAAACTAAATTTAATTTAAAAGAAAAAACCGAAGAGGGTAATATAAGAATACCTAATTCTTTAATTAGAGATTTGGTAAAAGATGGGATTGATAATATTAATGATTTAACTATCGCTGTAAAGGAAGCTATAAAAGATGATTACCCGGATGCCACAATTAGAGAGGTTAGGGACGCAATAACTAATTACGGAAAAACTATCAATATGAGCAAAGAAGAAATTGATGTAAAAATAAGAAAATTAAAACGAATGGGGAAACTTATTTCCGGGATTGAGGATGTAAAATTAAAAAAGCGACCATTGAGAAGTGGATTACAAAGAGATAAATTAGACGCGGAAGAGCGGGATTTAGGTAAAGAGCTAAAAGAGTTGATGAAAGATTTGCCAGTTACCGAAGAAGAAATGGCTACAAAATGGAAATCCGCGCTTGACGCTATAAAAACAAGGTTAAAAAATAATATTGAAGATCTTAATCGGCGCATTAAAACAGGGATAAAGCCTCCGGCTAAGAAGCAAGTTGAATATGACGCGGAAGCAAAGATATTGAAAGAGAAAAGAGACAATCTGAAAAAAATTGTTGAAGAGTTAGAGGGAAAGCCGGGAATAACTGAGGAAGAAAGAGTTAAAATTGCAGTTAAAGGTGTAGAGCGAAGTATTGCCGAACTTCAAAGACGTATAAATGAAAAAGAATTAATAACACCAAAAGGTAAACCTGTCCCTCAAACCATAGAATTACAAAAATTGAAAGGTGTTAGGGCTGAGTTAAAATCTGAATTAATGAAAATGCAAGAAGCGGCAGGGATTCCAGAAAAGAAGCGTTTAGAATCTATGAAAAAAAGACTTGTTGAGCAAACAAAAAAATTACAAGAAAGAATATGGAAAAAAGATTTTGCGCCAAAAAAGAAAGCTTCATTACTTCCAATGGATGCTGAAATAACCCGATTAAAAGCAGAGAAAAACAGAGTTAAAGAATTATTTGATATTGAACAGGAGAAAGTAGAAATAGCAAAACAGCCGTTGGTTCATAGATTTTGGGAAGAGGCAAAAGATATAATGTTTAATATCCCTAAAACAATGAGAGCTTCTTTGGATATGTCTGCTCCATTAAGACAGGGTATTGTTTTTTCTTCTCGCATAATTACACGCCCAATGCAAACAGCAAGCGAATTTAAGCATATGTTCAAAGTTGCATTTTCAGAGAAAAAGTCTGATGATTGGCTTAGATATATTAAAGCCTCCCCAATGTATATAAATATAATGAAACCGAGTGGATTATTCTTAGCTGATAGTCATGCTAAAATATCAGCAAGAGAAGAAATGTATCAGAGTAATCTTGTGAAAAAAATACCAATATATAAACATCTTGCCGCTGTTAGCGATAGAGCATATTCTGGTTTTTTAAATAAGCAAAGAGTGGATGTGTTTTTAGATTTTTATGAAAAAATGAATAAAGAAGGTATAAATTATAATACGAATCCTGAAATATTTAAGGCATGGGCTAAATATGTAAATAATGCTACTGGACGAGGAAGTTTAGGCGAACTTGAAATGGCTGCGAATACATTGAGCAATGTATTCTTTTCTCCTAGACTGATTGCCGCGAGATTAAACCTTATTAATCCAATAACTTATGCAAAAATGCCTAAACAGGCAAGGATAGCCGCCTTAAAATCAAATCTTGAATTTGTATCAGTTGGGTTAACTGTATTATTATTAGCCGCGTTAGCAGGCGCAGATGTAGAACTTGATTGGAGAAGTACAGATTTTGGGAAAATTAAAATAGG
>JAHIVR010000010.1 GCA_018816625.1 Nanobdellota archaeon
AATTTCTGAACCATTGGAAGGGTTTACCTGTATCCAAGTAGGGGAAAACTGGGTATGGACAAGAACAGAGCTAGTTGAAATAGATTGTTATTCAAGAGGTTGCCCAGAATCAAACCAAATATGTCAGGGTGGTATTTGTGTAGAAAGTCAAGCAAGATGTCCAGATGAATTAGATTGCAAGGAAAAGTTTGGTTCAGATGCAGTTTGCGATGAAGAACTTGGATTATGTGTTGCAAAACAATACTTTCCAGTGGAAATAATTAAAGAAGTTCCTGTTGAAGTTATAGTAGAAAAAGGCTTTGATTTGTCAGAAATTCCAACAATAGTTAAAATAATTGGGAGTATACTTGGAGTATTTATATTATTGAAGTTGGTTAGATTTATTTAAATCCTTTTGTTTGTTTTTTGAATATTTATTTAATAATTCAAATACACTTTGTTCGGTAGTCTCGTCAAATTCGCTTTCATAGGAAATTTTAATCGTCCTTTTGTTTTTTATAAAGTCTCTTGACCATCATATTTTCTTGTAAAGCAGTGCATTGGAAGCCTTATTTGTTTTCCATATGTCGCATGAGTTTTTGTGTCATAATTAAATATAGCATTATTAGGAAACTCCTTTAAAGCAAGTGTTCTAAAGTCTTTAACAGGGCATATAGCCCAGAAATCTTCTTTTTCATAGTTTTTTATCCTTATTCTTATATCCTTGCATTTATGGGATTCTAACCACTCTAAAAGAACTAATTGTAGTGCTATTGCATTCTTGTATAAATGGAAAATTTGGGACTTGGCATCGTCTCTGTCACTTAAATAATCATTATTACTGTCAATAAAGCCCCAGCATACATTCTTTCTTTCGCTTTGGTAAAAGACTATATTCCCATTAGTGTTCTGTTCTATGTGCATTTTAAATTAGAGGACAGTATTATTAAGTGAGGGAGTTTCATTTCCAAACTTAATAATAACTGCCTATCTCACCATATATTTGCCGAACTTAACTTTGTTCTTATAAAAATCAATTAGATAATGGCTTCTGCAATACCCACTTGAGTAATATTCTTTGTCGCAGTTAGTTTTTCCAACCTTAAATTTGCATTTCCTTTTCATTGTTTTAAGCCTATTTCACCCCACTTTCTTCTTTTTTATCTATATTACTGCCTTTTTCCTTTTTTACTGCCTTATTTTCAATGAAATCGTGCAAATTGGAGTTATCTCTTTCTCTTTCTGCCCAGCATTTTTTCCTTTTATTACTTTTTATTTTCACAAAAACCAACCTCTATATACGATTAAGTAGAATAGTATATTAAAACCCATAGTGACATCCTCCCAACACTAAAATATGGGATTCCAACGGTTTTATAATGAACTTGTTGAACCGTTTATAGTTCCTATTTCAACGACACGAGCCTTCAAAGAAGGTCTTACAGTGTCTCCACAGGCGTTAAGTTCGGCACAGTCCGTGCCTACTTTCAAAATATTCAAACTTGCATTTAAATCACGATGACAAACAAAACCACAAGAATGACAAGAGAACTTCCTCTTACTGAGAGGCATATCAACAATAGTTCCACATTCAGAACAGGTCTTGCTTGTATTTCTTGGATTAACTTCAATCAACTCAGAACCGCTTATGACAGCTTTGTATTCCAAGTTCTTGGCAAAGATACCCCAAGAAGCATCAGTTATGCTTTTAGCGAGATGATGGTTTTTGACCATATTAGGGATTTTAAGGTCTTCAATAGCAATAGTGCCATACTTCAAAGTGAGACTTTTAGTGAGCTTGTGCAACCAGTCAGCCCTTATATTGCTAACTTTAATATGTTGTTTAGCCAATCTGAATCGTGCTTTTCTTCTGTTAACAGAACCTTTATTCTTTCTGCTCAATCTTCTTTGCAGTCTTTTGAGCCTATGCTCTGCTTTTATAAGGAAGTGAGGATTAACTATGGTTTCACCATTGGAAAGAGTAGCAAAGTTCTCTATTCCAACATCAATGCCAATCTTGGAATTTTGAGGAAAATCAATGGGTTTTCCTTTATTTTCCACTTCACAACTGAATATAGCAAACCACTGTCCAGATTTGTTTTGTTTGATAGTGAGAGTCTTGATTTTTCCTTTTGGGACTCTATGCAGGATGATGGGGATGTTTCCTATCTTGCTAAGTTTAAGCCTTTTATCAGAAAGCAACCTAAAACCACTTTGAGGAAAAGTTATACTATTCACTCTGGACTTGAAGCGAGGAAATCCCTTTTCTTTAGCATTTTCCTTAACTCTTCTAAAGAAGTTCTTAAAGGCTTTGTGAACCCTATCAGAAACATTCTGCTTGGATTGGGAATGGATGTTAGGATATTTGCCAGTAAGGTATTTGTTAAAGTCAAAACCACTAAGAGATACTTGTCCAAATTTATAGGCATCTTTATTCAAGGCAAGAAGCTCGTTATAAATAGCCTTGCAGGTTTTAAGAGAATTAACAATTCTAACCTTCTGTTTGCTAGAAGGATATATTCTAAAT
>JAHIVR010000069.1 GCA_018816625.1 Nanobdellota archaeon
CTCTTTTGCATACTGTTTATCGAGAGTCAATTTTAGAAATCTAAGCTTGTCAACTGTTCCAAATTCTCTTAATATAATATTCATTTCAACCTCTCTATTAATAACTAACTTAAACTTATAAATCTGACTAAACAACCAGGTATTAGTTTCTTTAGCTTATTTTAAGCTATTTTTACTATAAGAATGGGTTATTATTTAGGGAAGGATTGTTTACTCTTTAGTATAAAGTTAGTAAGATTTAGAAAAAGAATTCTTGCATTTAAAACAATCCTCCAAAAAACTCTCTAACTTTATCTAGAATAAATCCCTAACAAAGTCACCAACAATAGAAATAACTCCTTTTCTTTGTTTTACAGGAGGAGCAATCTCAGGAACTTCTTCATCTTCTAAATCTTCCAACACCACTCCGCTATCTTCTAAATTCTCCCTAACCTGCTGCGGATAATCATCCAAAAGTTCATCTAGAGTTTCATATTCCCCCTCAATCACAGAAGCTGGCGAACTCCCACCACACACCCCACAAGGACATTCTATTCCAAGTGACTCAAAACTATTTCCTAAATAAACCTGATTAATCATAAAAACAACATCAACTGGATTCACAGCCCCGTCATCATTTATATCAGCAGCTTCTTCTACAAATCCCTCTAACTCATTGTCCATATAAACTTTATTAATAATAAAAACAACATCAACTGGGTTTATTGTGCCGTCGTTGTTTATGTCTCCGCAGGTGAAATTTGCTTTAGCAATACCAAAGGCATCATAATTATTATTTGAGTATGTCAATATAGCTATTTCATTAGGAGAAGATTTATCAATATAATATTCTTCTATTTTTTCCCACAGAACATTACAAGTCTTAGAGGAAAAATCCCAACCAGGACAACCATAAACCTCTAATTTTTTTGGATCATGGGCATAATTTAGTTTAGCTTCTAAATTTGTTCCTTCATAATTCCAAGAAACTTTATTTGCAAGAATAAAAGAGAAATCTAGAGCTTGGTCTTTTATTTCTTCTTCATAAATTTCTGTTATAAGATCCATACTAGAATCTAACTCAGAACCAAGAAATATTGCAGAAATTTTATCTTCATACCCTACTTCAAAATCATAATTTTTATTAAGCAGTTCAAAAGACTTTGGTTCTGAAATCTTCATCCTTAAAAATCCTGCACTTATATCTCTCTCAACATAATCATTAGAAGAATTAGTCACCCACATTGTTACATTCATTCCCTTAAAAACTCCAGCAGTATAATTCATTATATTATTTACCCAATATAAATCCTGATCACAATCTACTTCCAAAGAAATAACATTAAATCCTAGAACAGTAGGAACCCATTCAAAAAGATTAGCATACCCGCTATGGGATTTTAGAACCCCTATATTTTCTTCTTTGATTAAATTTTTTTCTCCACTTGGAAGATAATTATAAATTCTATAAATCACATTTTCTACATCTTCTAAACCATAATTTGCAAATCTAAAAGATCCTACTGTGATTGCCCCCTCCTCAAAAGTATTATCAATGCCAAAAAGAGTCAAAGAATCTATAGAAATATCCCCCTCCTCTCTAAAAACAGAATAAGCTACACCCCTTTCATTTTTATTATCTACTAGTGGTTTGAATTCTCCAGGAGTTTCAACATGATTTTTTATTATAGAAATACCTGCCATTTTAGGAGACCACGAGATAATTGTATGAGCCTCTTCAAAAACATCCAAATTTAATACATTTTTAGTCTCAAAAACTTCACTATTTTCATAAAATGTAACATGAACTTCTTCTAATTTTTCTCCTCCTGTATTTTTTACAGAAGCATTTAAGGTTATACCCCCATTTATTAATATTGAAATAGTTTGGCCCCAAGGGGGAGTCACATTAAAGGTTGAAATAATGTCTTTACCAAAATGATAAACATTAAAAATACTGGATTCATCTTCATTATTTTCTAAAAATGAATCTTCTTCACAATTAACTTTTGAGAAAAATAATAATCCCCCCACATAAGGAGGGAC
>JAHIVR010000070.1 GCA_018816625.1 Nanobdellota archaeon
AGAAATCGGGAGATTAAAAAATGAGCTTTAACGAATATTACGAAAAGGAAATTAGAAAGTACGGTGGAGATACTAAGTATGTTATAGCTAAAGCAAGGGAGAAAAAACCCTTGATTGATAGAATCTTAAAATATCTTAATGACGGAAATATCCTTGAAGCGGGTGCAGGTAGTTCATCAAACTCTATTTACTTAGCAAGCAATGGCTTAAGTGTCACAGCTGTTGATAAAGATCAAAGAATGATAAAATTAGCAAAAAAACTTTCTCTGGGATTTAAGAACTCTCCAATTTTTTTAAATAAAGATTTAAGTGAGATTAATGAAAAATTCTCTGTAGTTTTTAGTCATGGGGTTTTAGAGCATTTCTCCGATGAGGAGATTATAGACTTGTTAAACAAGGAGATTAGCATTGGGAGAACAGTTATCTTTTCTGTTCCTTCAAATTTCTTTAAAAAAGAACAGGCAATTAATGGAGATGAAAGATTTCTGTCACTAGAAAAATGGAGAGAGATAATCTCCAAAACAAATGGAAAAATAGTTGAGGAATTTTCATATTTTTATGACCCAGATAACTTAAAATTAAAAATCTTAAAGACAATTTTCAAACTGACTGGAGGGGTGATGCCAATTAAAAAACCCTATATAGGCTTTGTCCTGCAAAAAAATGTTCATTCTTCTTAAACCTGAAATGAAAAGATTCGTAAAAGAATTAGATCCTTACTTAACAGAAGAAGGATTTTCAGTTGATTTTCGTCACCCAATTTCCGACTGGCATTCTCTTGCAAATAAACTATATGCTCCGCAACTTCAAGACTCTGTATTCGCTTCAGAATTTAACGCTTATTTATGGATTACAAAAAGCCTTTTTGGAAATAATGCTCTTGCTTATCAAATTTCAAGAGAAGAAGAAGTTGAAAGAAACCTTAGTGACTTAAAAGAACTAAAGGACAGATTCAGAAGAGACATTTCTGAAAAAATTGATGATCCCATAACATTCTTAATTAATTTAGATAGATTAAAAACTTATCAGCCGGTTGAGACGGGAAAGAGGGGAATTATCCATATTGGACAAATCCCATTAGAGGAAGGTTCTTACGATGGAAGGTGGGACTATTTCTTCTTTAAATACATCCATACACCAGATAATAAAGATTGTCATGAAAGAGAAGAAGGTATTTTAAGATCTTTAGGAATTTATAACAGAAGAATCACTGAGGATCAATGGGCCCAAATGAAAGAAACCGGAACCTTAACTCCTGCAAAAAACTCGGAGGTATATAATGGATAATCCTTCAATAGCCGGAGTAAGATTTATTGTGACCTCCACATGTAATTATAACTGCGTTTACTGCCATAATGAATGGGAACCGAAAGAAAAACCTCTTACTGGAATCGAAAAAGAATTAATTGATTCTATAATCTCTTCAGCTAAGAAACTTAGTGCTTCAGAAGTTGATTTGACAGGGGGTGAACCTTTATTAGAGATTGAAAGGGTGAAAGAGATTTTGTTATCTGCTAAAAAACACGGATTATGGACAAATATGACTACAAACGGTTTTTTCCTAGACGAATACCTTGGAGAGCTGTCAAATCTAGGATTAAAGGAAATTCATATCCATATTCCAAGTCTAGATGAAAAAAAATATCGCGATATAATGCGAGGAAATTCAAATCTTAATAAGGTTCTTAATGCCGTAAAAATAGCTGTAAAAACTATTGAAAAAGTGATGATTAATATTCCAATTGAAAAAGGCATTAATGACGACGAAATAATGTCTTTTATTGAGTATTTTAATAAAATAGGAGCGACACCACGGTTTATTGAATCAATGTCTACAAGCAAATACATTCCTCTTAAAAAAGAAACTATTGAAAAAATTATCGGTGATAAATTCGGAAAAGTTGAGGAAACTGGAGAATATTTATGGGGAATAAAGAAGTATCGTATTGGAAATTATAAATTTGAAATATTAAGATGCATTTGTTTTGATAGAAAATGTGATATTTGTCAAAATACAAATTTTATACACATAGATAAAGATTATAATATTAGACCATGCAATCTTAGAAAAGAAAGATTTAAGATAGAACCAAATAATTCAAAAGAGATATTAATTAACGCTTTTAATTTTTTAAAAAATCAAACAGATATTCCTGAAGAATATTATAAAATATGGGAG
>JAHIVR010000237.1 GCA_018816625.1 Nanobdellota archaeon
AATCTCAGAGACTCCTGAGAGATAGCACAGCCTGCTCTATGACGAATAAGCTCCATGCACAGCACCCTAGAGACATCTGCGAATACCCAGTTGGTTTGGATGCTTTCTAGCACGCTTCCATGCCGCTGCTTGATGATGTTCTGTAGAAATGCTTCGTTACCCGTATGGATACGAGTGAGATTGGGATTCAGTGATACGTCGAATGACTTATAGCAGATACGACCATATACCTCAGCTAGCTGCTCAGCATCACTGTTGGCAGATGGTGAGTCCCAATCCGGTACTCCGATATGCTCTAGATAGGCAGCCAGTTCATCATATCTGATCCGTGTCTCCCCAATCAGGAATACTCTGGGCTTAATCTCCATGGATGAGATAACTCTTCCATTCGATCAATGCTTGCCTAGTTGCTGCCCATGTATCAAATTGCTGTACACCATGCAATGCATGAAAAGCATGTTCTATATCTCCGATCACAATAATCGGTAGCCCTGCTTTATAGGCATAACCAGTCTCGAAATGCTTTCCGCCTCCAGCATAGGTTGGAGCATCCGAGAATACTATAAAGACGTCTGATCCGTCTATATCCCATATATCAGCTATAGCAAATGAATTCAACTGCTGCTTAGTATAGTCGGTTACTTTAGCTGTAGTATTGTAGTCACCTTGCAACCAACTAGACGTCACATGATGCCCATCAGCTTCCAATTCGGCTGCTCGATCTCTGAGTTCGTCTCTACGAAAGTATGAACCAGCCAAGTATACGTTCAGTATCTCTGGTTGTCCTGTCACAGTTCCTCCTAGTCAAATATTCGTGGATTGTTAGATATCACTATCACGTTGTCTGGCAGACACTCTAGTCGTGGCCGTACATCTGCATAGTCAAGTCCACCATTACCACATCCTGGTGTAGGGAGAACAAATGTGGTATTAGGATTCGTTCTAGCGATCTCTGCTAGTTCTTGTGCTGATCGATGTATCAGATCTATATCTGATTTCTCCCACCAGTTATTCTTGGTGGGGAAGATGGCAATGTGTGCTTCTTGCTCATTGTGCAGATCATATATGTGTAGTACATCGACATGATTGCCACATTGTTCGAGTCTTTGCGCAATCATGATAGGCAGCGATGGGAAGCGTGCCTTGGCTTGGGCAGCAATGCCTTTGCCCATAACTGCTTCACCGTTCTTTTTTACGTTACCGTTGGTTGTGAGGCAGATACAATAGTCTGTTCGATAAAGGAAGCTCCACATATTGCCTATCTGTTCTATCATCCACTGTCTCCTGCGATTTAGGTATCTCCTGCGCCCTGGGTACTGGTTTACATGAGTTCTTGTGCTGGTACAGTCCTGATCGTTTGGCACCGATGCGCACCAGAGTACCTGTGGATTCATTACAGATACGGCACTTTAGTGCACGAGATTGATCAGGCGTTGTTGGTATTAGTAGCGGTGATAGCACGTCGCTGTGCTTGTTGTTTTGCACGTTGCTGCTCACTCCATTCTCTCAGCGATTCTCTATGTCCACATTGTACACACAATAATACTTCTTCTCGTGGGTTTGATTCGGACAACTCCACATAATCCCCGTTGATACATCGAGTACACGATTTCAGGTGGAACTTAGGACTACGTAAACTCATCATGATTTTCTAGTATATACGATAATTGTAGATTGATCAATTGATTAACATAGATGATGACCCCACACCCAAGTATGAGTACTAAGATATGGAGTCATCATCGTTCTATGGCTAGAGGAGTGTTCTGCCTGAATCAACCGTTGCTGTTGCTGTGGTTGTCTTGGCAGAGTCTATCGAACTCAAGACTCCTGTTGGCCATGCTGTAGCAGTTGGGTCATTCTGCTGTTTCTTGGACTTCTGGAAGTTGACTATGCATTCCTTGCCTACTAGAAGATCGAATGCCTTGGCATACTGCGCATTCACGGTAGGCTGAGAAGCGATGTTAGCCTTGTAAGACTCCTCACCGAGAACTCTGCGCACGCTGGCGCGAAACATGCCATCTCCCCACTCGTCGTTGTCTGAGCGCTTGCCGATTGGTAGATCATGACGTCGCGCCCATCCTGCGTAGCGAGGATCTGTCAATTCCAAGTCTATACGAGCAAGCCGCATATCACCGCGAGGCTTGCCGTTTTTATCAGGGGGCAACTCCTTTCGAACTGCCCTTATATTGGTGATACGAGCGCTCACTTGACCTGGCTCGATCCCCAAGTTAGCCTGGAACTCTCCTGCCTGCTCCCCCTCTAGCCCAGCTAGAACGTCATCTAGAGGAACGTCGATAGCTCCGTCATCAAATGCCTGTGTGTTCTTTTGTACCACTTTTGCCTCCTATGGCTATAGTATGATAGTAACCGTGCGTTGTGATCCGATATGAATCTCTATACGATTGTCTCCTCCTTTTCTCTATATATCCTCTCCTATGATCTTTACCTTGATATTAGGATTGGCCTTCAACTGCTTGATAACGTCCGCTCTACGATTTCTATACTCGTTGATAATACTAGGTATGGTAGGGTTAACTATCATGTCTGGTAGACAGACACCAAGTCTGGACCGTGCCTTGAACCTTCGTGTACCCTGTGTATAGAGTATGCGCTTGACTTCACCCGAGTCTTCGACAACTCTCTCGTAGTAGCCGACAAGGTCGAAATAGGATTCTAGTTTACCACGAAACTTGCCTTGTATCAAGGGCATACGCTTCATTACTCTGTCATTCTGGTCAATCGCTTCCTCGCTATGACAGGTGAACACGACGGTGACACCCCACGTAGGAACACTGCGACCGAGACGCTGGAGCATCGTCAGCACGTCACCCCAGTCCTGTATCTCTGCACGCTCATGACTCTTTGCGCGTATGATGTTATCAATTGCGCACTCTTGATATCGGTCAAGGCTGTCCAGTACAGCGTAGTGGAAGCGATCTTTGTTTGCTTTGAGATAGTCAATACCAGCACCGAGTGCTTCTTTGCTGTTGGTGAGCTTCTCAGTGTCTTTCGGGTATCGCTCTACAATGATACCAGCACCACGAGTGATATGAGATATCATCCCACCCTCAGCATCGAAGAACAGCACGTCTGGCACTACTACTGTCTCTTTGGGATCCAAGTCTGGTGAGCACGATGCTAGAACAGTCTTACCAGCATCGCTTGCTCCGTATATCAGTATAGACGGGTAGTATGGCAGTTTCAGCTCGTACTCAATTACCTTTGCCACTTAATATGCCTCCTCTAATCGTTCTAATTCGTTACTGTTCAATAGTCTGGCTGTGATCTCGCACTCGTTGAAGAAGCACACGACATACCACAGCATTGAGTCTGCTGCTGTTATGGAGCCGATGTCTCGCTTGACTGTCGCTATATGCCTTTCGGTAATCTCGCCTATTGCACCAGTCTTAGCCCACTTGACGTGATCACCCACAAGCAAGATTGGAGTCTTAACCATCATCTTCTACCAGTGTAAGCCATGACTGTTCTTCGATACGTGCTGTAGCTACAATTTCGTTGTCGAGTTTGTCGAATGATACTATGGCATAGACGATATCTCTATCTAGTTCATCTATGACCCATATATCAGATATAATGCCATAGTAGTCAGTATCTGTGACTTGTACACGATCACCTTTATTGAATCGTGGTTCACTCATACTAGTCTCCAGCAGGTGCTATGCCAAAGTCTACTACGACACGTAACTCGTTAGCACTGCAGATGTTACGCTGTGGTACTGGTGGATGCCCCCTGACAGTCATAACCTCATATGCTTCCTCTTCGTCGAAGCCATCGGCTGGAGGAAATACTCTGGTCACGATGCCCATAGCTAGAGGGTTCTGGTTGATCAACAGCACATGATCACTTGGATTTATTAGCAGATTTGCCACCACTGGTTTTGCCTCCTATCTTGGTAGTGCTCTCTATCTTATTCGATCTCTCTATCTTACTCGCTATTGCTGTAACTGCTCGACGTACAGCATCATCATTGCGCAGTGCCCATATTACTACATTGTAGAGCCTCTCGTGCTCAGCACACAGTACCTTCCCTTGTACTGGATAATTCACACACTCTTCAATCGGACATTGATTCGTCATCTGTATACTCAGCTCCTGTTGGATTGTCTCTCGTACTATACTCAGTCTCTAGAATATTGTCTACCGGATTACCAAACTTACGCTCCTTGCATATATGGTAGAAGTCACAGGACCATGCACATGCCTTGCTAAAACTGTGAATGATCGCCAAGTCATCTCTAGTCGCTTCCTGTATCACGACTGACAGATCATGTATGGCGAACTGAATCTCTTTGTATGACGGTTGGAATACTCTGCGCTCCAGCAGCCCTTTAGACCGTTTACCCGGGAACACGATAAAGTTGTACACCACGTGTTCTATTGGAGTCGGCATCACTAGAGACTGGTTTATAGCCCAGACATTCCTTGGTGCCTGTAGGTCGTGCTCGTCGTAGTCGCTCGTATAGTCCTTGCTCATAGTCTTGGTCTCAAATATGAATGGACGTGCCACATTGAGCACTAGGGCATCTAGTCGGAACTGGTACTTGACGTCTGTCCCCGGTATAGGCACTTCGTCTGTGTACTCAGTCATAGACAGCTTGGGAACATTCTCGTCCTTGCCCCATCGTTCCCATATACCCTTGATGGTTCTGATCCCGACCGATAACAACCAGTCGTCAAAGTCTCGTGCTTCGGCTGTAGGATCGAAAGCTGTAGCTATGACTGCCTCACGCTGTGTCTCATAGTAGGTACGAAAGTGATGTTCTAGGATGTCGTAGGATCGATCCTTGGGATCTAGCGTATGGAACTGTTCTAGTGCGTGATGGACAGATGAGCCTCGATGTAGTGGCGACGACTTGCGTACTGGTTCTAGCCCCAGTACTGTACGCCAGTACCATTGTAGTAGACACTTACGGAACGATTGATCTTGGCTGTTCGACCAGTGGCTTAATTCTACCTTATGGTAGTGGCTTGTGTCAAGTAGTATCGACATCAGTCTCCTCTCCGTCTCGGATACGGCTACGTATAGTAGCCTTAGCTTGCTTGGTGGGATGTCCTATATGCCAGTGGTCACCGAAACTACAGTGGTAGGCATGAATCCAGACTCCCTTAGCACGTCTCTGTTTGGCAGCTTTGATAGCATCACCACGTGTGTACTGCTTCTTGTTAGCGCATGACCGTCTGCGTAGGCGTCGCTTACTCGCCATCAGTCCTGAAAGTCCCTTCTATATAGATCATCTAATATATCCCATATAGCATCACTACCTTTAGTGAGTAGTACGTCTATCAGGTCAGTGCCAGTGCCGTGTCCTGTGTAGTAGCATGGAGCATCTAGCAGATTACAGCACTCTCTGTCTATCTGACATCGATCACAGTGACATCCGATACCGTGGTACCACACAGGC
>JAHIVR010000242.1 GCA_018816625.1 Nanobdellota archaeon
ACAATTTGCTCCATTTGCCGCCAAAGCTGTAGCTTCTGCCGCCAAATCTGATGTTGAGGCGTTGCCAGTAAATCCAGGACCTGTTAAGTATCCCGTTAAAGTCCCGCCAATTAACTGAAGATATGTTGAGGTGGCATATCCCGATGAAATAAAAGCAGTATCATTATTAGACCAAACAGTCAAAGAACTGCCAGTATCTACGCAGTTAGTTATTTCAGAACATTCATCTTTTGCAGCTACAGCAGTGCTTATCTCCGTTGTAGCATCAGTGCAGCTTTCTACTGCCCCTGAAGCGTCAATTCCAAGAGGATATTCCCCTGCTGAGCAATTAGCCCCGTTAGCTGCCAGAGCTGTTGCCTCATCAGAACTTGAGGCATTACCCGTGAAACCTGTAGCCGTTAAATAACCTGTAAATGTGCCATCTACACCAGTTAAAGTGCTTGTAAGGGTGGTTGTGGCGGCTGTAAGGCCAGTAGTTAAGGTTAAGCCATTATAAG
The DNA here is from genome assembly GCA_018816625.1 of Nanobdellota archaeon. Classification (GTDB taxonomy): domain Archaea; phylum Nanobdellota; class Nanobdellia; order Pacearchaeales; family GW2011-AR1; genus JAHIVR01. The sequence continues at coordinate 498 of JAHIVR010000242.1, forward strand.
TTATATCAAAAGCCCCTCCGTGCCTTATAAGGTAATCGTGAGAGGTTACTACCGTTGAGTTGGTTACCCCTATTTGGTCTTCTAAAGCATTTGCCCACTCATAAGAAATAATATCACCCCAGCCCCAGCTATTTAAGGTGGTGGGGAAGGTGTTTGCCGCAAAAACTATACCTGCTGCCAATAATGCGGCTGCTATTGGGAGAGCATAATCCTTAATTTTTTGTTTCATAATTTTATAAATTCTTCTGCCAACTTTATCATTGGCACTTTTGACCTTGATACTTCTTCTGGCACATCTCCCGGCCAGATATACTTTTTAAATGCTTCTACATCTAACTTGGGATATTTCTTTAATGTTTCTTTCCACTCATCTTCCAAGTCCACTCTGAAGTTCTTTGCCCTGAAATAGTATTTATCCCCGTCATCTAAAGCTATCTTCTTTAAGTTCATGCGTTGGAGCATCCATTGCATTCTGTATCTGTAAGCCAAATCGTTCTCCAGGAAGAATATCATAACCCTTTTGTAGTTAAGCCATCTTTGTTTCATCCCATACAGCGATTCTGCTTCAATTAAGAGGTCAAATACTCTTGCTAACTCTTTACAAATCGGGGTCAGTTTATCTTGGTTTATCTCGTGGGGTATTATAGCCGAAATCCTGCTTTGTAATATCTTATCAAATAGGCTTTTTAATGGCCCGATTGCCTTTAATCCTATTGGGTTCGGGTTTCCTTTCATCGGATACTTTGAACCTACAATATGCAATTCCCTGCCTTTTGCCCCGTCTTTCCTATAAGAAACATATCTTGCGTCATCTAATTCTTTTCTAATTTCAGGGATACATTCCCTGACTTTTTGTTTTCTCTTAAACCACATAAGTTGTTATTGTGCTGAGTTTCAATTTGGGCTTGGCTCAAGCAAATTGATACAAGAGCCAAGAACCCAACACAAGAATTATTTAATTACTAATAAACTATACTCTGCCAGAAGTTGGTTTCAACCAATCATCTCCTGTTCCTGTTATTACACAGAACAGTTCAGCCAATGCTTTCCTTCTTTCCACCAATACTTTAGCACCATAGACATTTAAGCCCTGGTATTTCTTGGCGAAGTTGTCTTCAGAATCCAGTATTCTTGATTCAGTCATAGCGTGAGCAAATGTTATGCCTGCCTTGTGGCCTGCTAAACAATGCCAGCCATTCGTGCCATCACCTAATACCTGATTGGAAACATAAATCTTGAAGCCAGCCACTGAACCAAGTAATCCGTTCTGAACCACATCTTTGTATGATTCTTGAACTGCGACCACCAGTTGTGAGCTTTGTTTCAAAAGGTTTCCGACATCAGGAGGAATTACTAAGAACCTGTTATCCTGTGGAATCTTGTCTTTGTCCAGTTTGGTTGCTAAGTCAAGGATTTTCGCATAGATATTGGTGCTTGTAACCACTATTGGGTACAACGCTTCAATAACTACTTCAACACCTGTCTTTGTGCCACCTGTATAAGTTGAGTCATTCCAATCTGTAACTGTGAAGCTGTCAGAATCAGCCATAGCAGAAATCTTATACCATGTTACTCCAGCGTCAAAAGATACTCCCATTCCGATTATGTGGGCTGCAAATGTCCTGTAATTGGTTGCTCCATAGACAACGCTGTTATTTCCCATTCCCGGATCAGTTATTACGACTGCTCCAGTTCCGGTTGTAACAGTTGCTGTTCCTACGCCAACATCGTATTTGGTTTCGTA
>JAHIVR010000218.1 GCA_018816625.1 Nanobdellota archaeon
AGTCATGGATATAGATCTCTGTAGCTGCCGTCCCGCCATTTCGTATGCCAGAGATAGAGAAGTTGCCATCAATCTTGGAGTTTCTTATTTCATGATTGGCTCCACCCCTGATTGAAATGGCCTGTGCCCCTCCAGCAGCATCAGCACCATTGATAAAGACGCCGTCAACTAAGCCCCTGGTCGCCGCCTGTGTGAAGGCAATCCATGTAGATGTTTCACCAGTGACGTCTCTCATCTCGGAGTCGATAATTTTAAAATCATCTCCGCTTACCTGTATAAACTGGACAATGACATCTACTCCGCCTGTCATCAACCCGCCTACGATAGTAACGTTGTCGGCAGTCACGTTTACCGCGCCAGTTACAGCGCCGGTTACATTGATCGTAGCCCGATTCGACCCCGAACCCATTAAGACTACTGTGATGCCAGCTACATCAAGAGCAAGCCCGCTGGCAGCTGTTATTGTCTCAGTATGCCCCGGAGATGCCATGATAATATCCCCGTTACTCGCTGTGCATCTCCCAACGGCGTAATCAATCGTGTTGAAAGCTGTCGCGGGCGTCTTACCATCGTTCTGATTGCTGGTACCCGCTACTCCTGAATCTACCCACCAGACGTTACCAGCATAGGTATTCAGAATAGGAGTGCCCCTGACAATCAGTCCTTCCTTGAATCCATTCGGATAATGACTTGGCATAATCTTTCGGCGCAAGGTCTCTATGTTTCAAGAGGGAACGCTACGCCATCCTCCTTTCAATTAAGTTATCTCAAATTGTCCTCGTTCTGTTCGCACCACGCTACCGTGCGCTACGCTCTGTGCGCTTACACCCCAGGACTTCCATACACTCCCCTGAAATCTCCCCATGAAGTGACAAACCGCATTGTGCCCTTAGTTTTCAGATCACCAGTGTCAAAATCCTCACCTGTCTTAACCTTAAACTTTCTGCGCCAGAAGAAGTTCAGATCGTGATCGTCCTTATCGGCAATCAAGAACCACGCTTTTGAGGCTGTCAGAAAGTTATTTACTATGGGAGTCAGGCCCCACTTTTTGAACGCATTGGTAGCGTTCTCGGCTGTATCATGCCTGAGAGTTGACTTTAACAACTCTATGGCGGCAAACTCCTCATTGGGGTGAGTTAGCAACTTTACCGGCTTGGTGTTCTGCCTTAAATTGGCGTGATCTCTCATGTCGGCCACATCGTTAATTGCCTGCCTCAAACTCGTAACCGAAAGATCAGCATCCGTTGTAAGTCTGTTCTGCTCCGTCCCACCAGCCTTATACAAAGGGTGATCCGTAGCAAATAACGATTTGCCATCAGGCCCCAAATTAGCAGTGGCCGTACTGAATCCGTTGTTGAATATATCAGCGCATACTATCTCAACAGACTCCGCAGCGCCTTTGCCGAGGGCCTTGCCCATTTTAGCCATTATACTGTAAAGATCGTCCTCCTGCATGACTTCCGAAACACGAAAAGCCAATCCGTACTCAACGTGCGTATACCTTTTCTTCCAACCCTGAACAGGATCGTCATAGGCTACGGCCGCGCCCTCTTCCTTTACAGGGAAAAGACCCAGACCAGTTGTCATCGCATCCTCTTCAAAGTTCTTCGAAGAGGTATGCACGTTAAAAATCTGCGAATACTGCTCGGGGTAAGAATTGTACTTGTTGAAAATTACCTTTCTCAGCCCCGAAGCTATCAGGTAACTATAATTCTGCGTTATCTGTGCCATTATTTCCTCTCCTTTATGAAATCCAACACCCCCAGCTCACTATATACCAGCGCGTCCCAGCGGGAGTAGCACGTGCTCGTTGATCGTGACTAACAATTCGGACCACGATCCCCATGCGTTACCAGGAACGTTATACAGCCCCACTATACGCAACTGAGCCACCCCAGCGGTATGTCCGCTAATATCCAATTCCTGTTTTGACAGTTTGGTCGTCTGATTCCCGGCTGTCGCCAAAATATCAGCGTTGTTGCCCACCGATGACTGTGTCGAAGCCGTAAGCCCCGTTGCATCGTCCTGAATCCTAAATAGCGTAAAGGGATCGTCATAGACCTTAAAGTTGGACTTTGCAGTGGAAGCGGTGACATACTCCGCCGATACTCCTAATAAATTCCCTCCCCCAGTAGAATAGACAGCCACATTCCCATCAGCCTCCAGTATTACTGCATCGCCAATATAGATCGCAGCTGCCAGGGCGTCTTTATTATAAGTCCCTATTCTGGGAGGCCCCCCCTGTGTTGTCTGGTGCGGAACTAATCCCCTTGGTGCATCTCTGTTTGCCATTGTTACCTCCTCGTTTCCCGAATGTTAAAAGCGTTCAGGTGTTGCGATATAGTTTCCTCCACCTCACGCTTACTCATGCCCTTTCTCCTCAGAGCACTTTTCGTCTCGTCAACAGCCACGGTTATGTCATCCTGTAATTGCTTTCTCCTCTCTTTTATTTCGTCGTCATTCATTTTTTCCATCTTTCGCGCCATCTCCTCGGGCACTGCTGCAAGGGTCATCTCCCGCCGTTCAATTCTGGACGACACGGACGGATTACCATGCTTATCAATTCTTGTCTTTTCTCTGCCCTGGATAGGAAGATACCCATCCAGCTTTCTTTCCGATATTTCGTCCGTAATTATCCAGCGCGGTCTGAAACCCTGCTTATCCAGTTTTTCTTTAATCTCCGGGTCAATAGCCATGAGATTGGGCCGAAAGAGCGAATCATCTACATCGATACGGGGATACTTTCCGTCTGTCGTTCCACCTTCGAATGTGAGTTCGGAGTCATCTTGAGCCTTAGTCTCGGACTCACTAACGGCGACCGATGGTTCGTCAATAAGGATCGGCTCTTGCTCTGCTCGAGGAGTTCTTGTGTCTTGAGCAACTCCTTTCCCCACTCCTTTTCCTTCTCCTGCCATAGTTCGTCCCTTTCTTTTAGAACTTCCAACGTAGCCTGTTCATACGCGTACTTAATCTGCAAGGTCGAAGCCCTGCATAGATGATTACACTGGACATCCAAATCCACAGCAACGGTAAATCCAACAGCTTTTGCCCTGATACAAAAGGTGAGATCACCGCCGTACTTCCTCGCCCCATACTCATTCAGCTCAGGGTAAAACGGTATCTTGAACTCAGGATGTTCAAACACCCGCCTGTGAATCATAATACAACCCGTGCCGATAGCGTCAACTGCCAGAAGTCCCCGCATAGAGGTCGGGTTGACTATCTTAAATATCCCCTCTGTCGAATTGTAATTGAAGATACACGGAGCCGGAACCCTGTTCGGCATATACGTCCCAAAGCAAAGAGCGCCACAGATGTCGTAACCGCTGTCAGCTAATCTCAAGGGTATATCCTGCGGTATCCCATCGTCATCTATCATCCACAACCACTCTTTGTCTGTTTTCAGAAAGTTATGCACTATAGCGTTCCGTACAATGTCCGGACCGTGCTGTCCGCTCTCAATAACCATCTCAAGATCGGGATACTCCCTAACAATGTCCCAGGTAAGCTCCACAAGGCCCTGGTTCAGATTGCCCCTTGTCGGGATTCCCAGGTAGATTTTATTAGAATCTGCCACTTTGCACAGCCTCCGCTGCTTCTTTATACGCGTCCGCTATGTCCTCTTTCGATAATCCTAATCCCCTCGCTACGCTTGCTACGTCCTGCTGGGTAATACCAGGCAATGAAACATTGTCGTTCGTCGGCTGGCGTCCCGATGGAGATGTCGTGAAAGGCAGGCCCCGACCCCTGTTCTGAGCAGGCTTACCAGCAGAAGCAAGATGAGCGGACTTTGCCCTCCAATAGGCTATCTCAAGAGTCCCAGAGGGATCGGTAAACGACTTGGTCTGTAGTTCGGGATCAGACTGAATTATCTGTTTAATCTGAGGCCCCAACCCTACAAGGTCGGTATGAGCTTGCGCGAGATCATTCGCCGCGTTCATGTGTTTATTCCGCTCCTGCTGCTGTCGTGTCTGCGTCTTGTCCTGGTCGTACACTTGTTTTTCAAGATATTTTGCGGACAGTTTCTTTTCGATTGCCGGTAAAAGAAAGGTCTCTATCACTTTCTGGGTCTCAGCGCGTAACTCGGGATCTTCCACATGGCCATAAGGATCAGAGGCATCATCGGGGTCTTGCTTTACGGGAGTCCGAGACTGAATAGCACTCTGCTGCTGAGCTGACAACGTAGCATTCAACCCCCGAAGACCCTGATCAATCTCCTCCATCTTTCTGGACATTTGATCTATACGGGGATCGGGAGGTGTTTGAGGAGCTTCAGCCTTCGGCTCCGATGTTTTTTCAACATCTGCTCCGGCGGCTTGCGGTCCACGACTAAACTCCTCAAGGTGGTCCATCGGATCGTCAACATCGAAATCACCCAAAAAGTCATCTCGATAAAACACTCTATTTTTCATAAATCCTCCTTTGACCATAATTTGCTCGATTAGCCAACAAAAAAGCCACTGCCCGCATTGGTCATGACGGCAATGGCTTTAATATCTCCTAATGGGAGCTACCCATTCAGGGCGTTGGCGATGTTAGTTACATCTATACTACTCTATACTCCTTATGGGCGTCTACGTCTCCCCACCTTAGTCGGCTGCGGACTACGAACCTTCGGCTTCTTAATCTTAGACAACTGATTCCTAAGCTGAGACAAAGACACTGGCTTAATTGTAGTCGGCTGCGGACTACGGGGAAGACGGAGAGGACGAGGCGGAGTTGCCGGCTTCACGAGTCTCCTCACCTTAGTCGGCTGCGGACTACGGGGTTGCCTTACTGCCATTGTATCCTCCTTACGTAAAATTATCAGTCCAACTTCAGAAAGTCTTGCTCCTCTTCTCTGGGTGCGCTCTCACGCTGATGGCTGTTCCTTTCAGCAAGTATCTTTCTTAGCTGACCCAATATTTCTTGTGGCACACTCCAATGATCCATTAAACCTCTCTTAACACCAATCTTCAGTAGTGACGTTTCACCAGTAATGGAGTTCGAATAACGTAACTCGTGGTCAACAAGACTAATTAGTTCCTTCATTCGCTGCTCAAACTGCTTATACTCTACTGACTTGATGAACGTCTCCCACCCATCAATAAGGTCTTCTATTCTATCGCTTTCCATATTAGAATAGAGCTGCCATAGTGTGTCAGCCAATTATATCATCCTCGCTTCCTTGTGCTCCAATACTCGCCAATAAGGCCTCTATCCCAGGGGCGCCTTGCGGGCCAAAACCAGCAGGAGCCTCTTCTTGAGGTAATGCCGGGGGTGATTGTGCTCCAACAGGCTGCACCTGCTGTGCTCCACCCTGCTGTTTTACCATCTTCTCGTGCTCCTGTACGTGTTCCACTACAATTCTCCTGTACTCTGGAAGCATTGCTCCTGCCTGAGGCGATCCAAGAAACGTATAATGCTCCTGTATATGCTCCTGATGATCATCTTCCTGCAAAGGTCTTAACTTCTCCCCCTGCATCATTCGAGCATTTTCTTCTTTAGGAGTAATCGAAATCGGGGGCATCGGCGGCTTAGACCCAATCAGTTTTGAACTATCTGGAATAGAAGAAATACCTGAAAGTAAATAATCCGTTACAGCCCATACCTTAGCAGGATCGTTCTGAACTATCGGATTGCCTCCCACCAGCCTATCGTAAACATCCATTCTCATCCGCAACTGAAACTCTTTATCTATGCTCTCAGGATCGCCTACAGCTATCCAGTCAAACTTGCCCTGTATCTCCTCCACAGACACAGACTCAAACTTCTCTCCATCCTCGCCAGTAACTCTCATTACCGTACCCGGAGCAAGGTACTGTTGATTTAACGCGATCATCATGTTTACTTCTTTGCCGAAGCTAATCTGTAGCATCCTTGCCGTATATGAAAGCCCCATATTCCCCTGGCTGATAATAGCCTGCGTAGCCGTAGCCGTCTTAGGGGCGTTAGGCCTTGAAGCTATAGTCCCCTGCGAAAAGTCAGATACATTACCTAACTTCTCCACATGAGACATCAAACTGTTTTCCTCACCAAAGTCAGAAGAGACACCGCCATTGACACTGGGAAAGTAAGCGTTTTCTCTGGGATTGGTCATTTCTATTCCCTTGCCAGGCTTCAAGAATAACTCTTTCATAACATTTCCAGCAACAGGATCAAAGAAGAAAAAAGGCATGTTCTTTATCGTTCCATTGTCGATCCGTTGGTTATGTATCGTGTTGATTTCGGCATTCAAGGCGCGTAGCTTTTCTGGAATACCCCGGCCATAGAGCTGTCCCTCAACGCGCTCAAATTGATAGTGAATAAACGGTCTTTCAAGGTGTTCAAAAAGCATCGAAAGATAGTTCGCAAATAGCAATAGCGCCCTACCTCCGACATGGGCGACCACAAAAATGCACTCCTCCTCAATATCGTCACCATCAAGATCATACAATCCATAACATTCCAGAATTTCTATCTCTCCAGAGTCATCATCCAATCCGCCTGTTTCTATGCCCTGAATCAGATCATCAATTTCCTCTAACGGCCCTCGCTCTTTACTGTTCCCACCACCCGAAAGCCTGCCATCTTCAGAGATCGCAAATAGCTTCTCAATTTCCCCTACATTCACGTACACTCCATCTTTCTGGAGACCTTTCAGGTCCTCCAACCTCTGGTAGCTTCGATGAATAACGTGGTCGCATTCCTGAATATTCTTCGCCCTTTTAGGGAAGAACATATCCTCAATTCTAACGTGTTCAGCCTTGATACCATCGTACTTCACCACAAACTTCGTGACAGCCCTTCTTTCGCCTGTTTCAGGATCGAGTTCGCGCACCCTAACTTTCCTGATCTTCCTCTGCCATCCTAACTTTCTAATTCCATCACCGTGCTTGAGGCACTCCTTAATGCAATCTCCTAATTCTAACTGGTAGTCCGGAATGTGTGTCTTGGTTTCCCACTGAATTAGTTTACCTGCTTTTTCTGTAGATTTAACGTCCGTTGTGTCATCCAACGCTTTAGGCTTAATCACCTCATTCTCATCAGGCAATAGTATCCCCATAAAACGAGGGTGCAGATCATCAACAACTTCCTCTGTCACGGGAATGTGCAAATTAGACGCACCCTCCCAGGGAAAGACTTTTGGATCAGTTTTTCCAAAGTACTGCTTCTCATTCCGTTTCCATTTTTGTTCTAATTCATCTCGATTGGAGTCCTGCTTAAACTTCTCAAAAACGTATTTCTCTATCTCCTCCCGCTTTTTATTCGACAACTTCAGCGATACAGGGAGATCCTCGCCTATATTAAGGTCTTCCTTCGTGTTTTCAGGCTCGTCTGAGGGCTTCTGTTGCCCGTTATCACCAGGAGAAGTCTTAAAAAGCCCCGACAGCGAGTCTATAAAATTTCTGCCCATACCACCAAAGTTAGTCGCCATCAATACCCCGTTATTGTTTCCTGTCTCATTCGTCTTTCCCGCTTCTTACGGTTCACCACAAAATCATCATCGTCATCTTCCATATCGAAAGCATCTTGCGTGACAGTCTGAAATCTATGAATAATCGGTTCTATGAAGGATACCATCTGAACAGCAATTGCCAACGAGATTACCCTGTCATCATTGGCGCCCTGTAGCGCTTCATACTTACCATTCTCCGTCTTAACAAACCTACCCATCTCCCGAAAGTGCGCCTCAGAGAAGACAGTAACGATCTCCGCTTCCACGTTTTTCTTGAGTTCGTGGACAACCGAGCCCTTTAGTGTATCCGTCATATAGAAACCATCTTTAGGATAACTCGTGCCAATCTTCTGTTGTTTGCCCTTTCTGTAATAGAGATTCTCATAACCCATACCCTTCATTGTGTCAAAAGTAGATTGACCTACACCGTTTGTCTCTATCCCAGCTAAAGCAAGATTGTAATACCGCCCCCCCTTGATCGCTTCCGGCCCTAACTCCAAAGGACCAACCAACCCATGGAACGTAGCCACCTGATTCAATGTGTGCGCAGACAATATGTCTATAGAAGAATAGTCCGAATCGTCATAACTAGTGGCTGTATCCACCCCCAGAACATACTGATCATACGGTTGCGGATATTGGTAAATTAACCATCTGCCCTCTGTTATATCTTTTGCCTCAGGAACGAAACTTGGCATTTCGCGACAAAACGGATCGGAGGCGTCACTCACCAGGGATCCTATGGCGAACTTACGTGTTTCGGCTTCTTTTCTCAAATCTCCCAACACCATAAAATCAAAGAAACTCCCCGCCGACGACCTAAACATCTCCTCCTCCGTAGAGGGATACATCCGCAAAAAGTTCACTTCGCTTTTCCCCTCTTTCACGTAGTCACGTATTTGGAGACGACGCCACTTAATCTTTTCATCCGTCCACCCAAGCTCTTTTTGTCCCCATTCCTCATATTCGCTGTAGGGATACAGGTCTTCCCCATCCAATAAGGGAATCTCGTAGTCCGAAAGTATGTACCAAGGTATAAATATAGGCGTAAAGCGGGTTTCACCTTCCTTAGTCCTGTTCCAGAATTCCTCCCACCAAACAGACTTCACACCCTCATACACAACCGTCTCAAGTATGAAAATAGACCCAGGAATATAGGGAATAGACGGCAGAAAAGCCGACATGGTGGTCTCCGGATCGTCCCAGAGGCTCATTTCGGTAAAATGAGCAAACTGATACGTACCAGAGACGCCGGCCGCAACGTCCTTCGAGGACTCTATCGTGATAAGTGAGTTATAAGGCTGGGCAAACTGAAGTTCTTTTCGGCTGGAGATTACCTTTGGAAGGCGTTGCTCGTCATTCGCATAAAAACGATTGAACATTCTAAACATATTGTCTGCCGATTTCATCTTGTGACCGACAGTAATGGCTCTGGTATTGGGATTCATCTTCACGCTGTCGTAGATGAGAGCTTCAGCAGATGTCGACCACCCCACTTGTCGGGCCTTAGCGCCCATAATCCAAACAGGAAGTCCCCGCTCCTGCAAATCCGTGATGGTATCCCAGAGTATAACCTGAGTCTCGTTCGAGATAAACTTCTGGAGCGTGCCCGTCTCTCTATTTGGAATCGTAAGATCCTCAATACGCTCCCGCTGTGTACGAGTATCCTGGCCGG
>JAHIVR010000071.1 GCA_018816625.1 Nanobdellota archaeon
GTACGAATTAAAGATTGTATTTAGCCATTTTCCATTTACTCTTGAAATAAAGGGCTCAGAAGCTATAGTAAAGAATTTTTTGGGGGAGAAAGTCCCTAGAAAAGTCAAATTGCCTGAGGGTGTTGACATAAAATCAGATAAAAATGGGATAACAATTACTTCTACCAGTAAGGAACTTGCGGGGCAGGCCGCGGCAAATCTCGAGAGAGTTACAAAAGTTACTGGAAGGGACAGGAGAATTTTCCAAGATGGGATATATCTAACAAATAAAGCTGGGAGGGAGATATGATGGATTTCAAAAGAAGAGATAACACTAGATACTCTAAATTGGGCAAAAGAAGAAAAAAGAAACAAAAATGGAGAAGGCCAACCGGAAGAGATAATAAAATGAGGGAGAAAAGAAGGGGATACCCCGCAATTGTAAGTGTTGGGTATAAAAAACCTAAGGAGAAAGGAAAAGTTATTGTTAATAATATAAGGGAATTAGAAAATATCAAGAAAGATTTAGTGGTTATTATTGGAGGAGTTGGAAAAAAGAAAAGAATAGAAATAGCAAAAAAAGCAAAAGAAATGAAATTATCCATTTCAAATATGAATACAAACGCTTTTCTTAAAAAAATAGAAAAGGAAAAAACAAAAAAGAAGAAAGAAGAAAAAAGTGATAATAAAAAGACAAAAGATGTAAAAAAAACTGAAGAAAAAAACAACGAGGAGAAAAAATGAATCTTGGAAAGAAAAAAGCACTAGCAATAAAGACTTTAAAAGTTGGAAAAGGAAGGATAATCTTCCAGAAAGAGAGACTCGCAGAGATTAAAGAAGCCATAACCAAACAAGACATTAGGGACCTCAAAAAAGAAGGAGCAATAGTTGTAATTGGAATAAAAGGGAGAAAGAAAAACACAAAGAGAGCGAATCGAAGAAGTTACGGAAAAATAAGAAAGAAAGTAAATAAAAGTAAAAAAGAATATATTTTAACCACAAGAAAATTAAGGAAACACGTTCGTGGATTAAGACAGCAAGGAGAATTATCAAGAGAAGAGGCTCTTGAGATAAGGAAGAAGATAAGGAATAGGATGTTTAGAAGCAAAGCGCATTTAAAGGAGAATTTAAAATTAAGATAAAATGGAAAATAAACAAATACTTGGAGACCTTGAAATAAAATTCTTAGAAACAAAGAATGAATTGAACTTCCAATCCAGCATGGAGGAAATTGATGAAATATTCTTTATAAAAGATGATATTTTGAAGGAAAGATTTGTGAGCGAGAATTTTTCAAGGCAGCTTTGCCATAGGATTGTTGAAGCCTTCATGAGTTGGAATGAATACCTTCATAGTCTTATAATGCCAAATCCCCAAAACATGTTAAACCTTGGTGAGAGTAAAGTTCTAAATACCCAGGAGAAACAGGAAGTAATGGAGCTCATGAAGAGAATAATGGAAATAAGTAGTAGAAATAGCATTATCGGACTCACTCAAAACAAAAAAGCTGAGGCGGAATTCATTGATGGGGCGGTCAAATTTTGGAACAACGAGTTTAAACCAAGAATGGTAAAGATAATCACTAAAATAAATTTAGAGTGGGCAAAACAATAAAATGAAAACAATAAAACGAAGAAGAAGAGAGAACAAAACAGATTATGCAAAAAGACTTAAGTTTCTAAAAAGTGATTCTCCCAGGATTGTTTTTAGGAAGACAAATAAGTATGTTCTTGCCCAATATATCACAACCAACCAGTCTCAAGACAAAATTGAGTTTTCAGTTAATTCAAAAGATCTTTTAAAATTCGGATGGCCTAAGGATGCTACATCTGGATTAAAATCTCTTCCTGCTTCTTATCTCATCGGGTTATTGATGGGAACAAAAATTATTGATAAAAAACAATCCCCTATCCTTGATCTTGGGATGTATAGAATTATTCAAAAAGGTAAAATGTATGGTTTCTTAAAAGGTTTGTTTGATTCTGGAATAAAAATCTCTTATAAGAAAGATGTTCTCCCTGAAGAATCGAGGATAAGGGGGGATCATCTAAAGAAGAAGATACCTTTTGATGAAATTAAATCTAAGATAATGGGGACTCGGCCGAGTGTGGCAGGATTAAAGAAAAAATGACGGGAAAGAAGAAAGAAGAATTTGAAAGAGTGAAGAAAACAGTAGAAGCTCATGGTACTTTTTCAGAAGAAGAAGCTGAAATAAAGGCTAAATCTCCAGAAAAAATAAGTAAAGAAATTATGGATGCAGAAGTTGAAGAAGAAATCATTGATGTTGTTAAAGATGTTCCTAAAGTTGCGGAAAGAAGAAGGAGACCTGGAGAGAAAACTAGGGAAGAAATAGTCTTGGGGTGGGTTCCAAAAACAAAATTGGGGCAAGAAGTAAAAGATAATAAAATTACAAATATCGATGAGATATTGGATAAAGATAAAAAAATTTTAGAGGAGGAAATAGTTGATAAATTACTTGGTGTTAAGGCCGACCTTATGTCTATTGGACAATCAAAAGGTAAATTTGGTGGAGGTAAAAGAAGAGCCTGGAGACAGACCCAAAGAAAAACTAAAGAGGGGAACGTCCCAACTTTCTCTACTATGGCGGTAGTTGGTGATGAAAACGGACATGTTGGTATTGGCACGGGAAAGGCAAAAGAAACTCTTCCGGCAAGAGATAAAGCCATAAGGCAAGCTAAACTTAATATTATAAAAATTACAAGAATGTGTGCCGATTTTGATTGCGCTTGCTCTGACCCACACACCGTTCCGTTTAAAGTTGAGGGGAAGGCTGGAAGCGTACGGGTTACACTTATACCTGCAGCACAGGGTACCGGGCTTGTTGTTGCTAATGAATTAAAGAAAGTATTGAAACTTGCTGGAATAAAAGACGTGAGAAGTAGAACAAGTGGAAGGGCCAGAACAACTTTTAATCTGGTTAAGGCTTGTATTGATGCTCTAAGTAAAACAAATAGGGGAAGTAAAAAATGAAAACAAATATAAAATTTTCATTCATTCAAAATAAACAAAAAAGGTATTTCAAATGATAGCAATAGTAAGAATAAAAGGCCAGGTTGGAATTAGAAAAGATGTAAAAGAAACCCTACACAGATTAAGATTAAGGAAAAAGTACTCTTGTGTTGTTATGACTCCAACAAAAGAACAGCTTGGAATGATAAAGAAAGTAAAAGATTTTGTCGCCTACGGGGAGATAAAAGAAGAAACTCTAAAGAATCTCATTGAAAAAAGAAAGACAAGTACAAAGGATTTCTTTAGGCTTCACCCTCCAAGAAAAGGAATAGAGTGCAAAAAACACTTTGGGGTTGGAAAAGGAGTTTTAGGAAATAATAAAGAAAAAATAAATGACCTTATAGAGAGGATGTTATAATGAATCTGAATGAATATCAACAAATTTGCATGTCAACTGCAAAAGAAGGACTAACTCAAGAAGAAGAGCTTTGTAATTTTGGTCTTGGAGTATCTGGAGAGGCTGGAGACATTGCTAGTTGTATAAAAAAACTAATATTTCATAAAAACCCTGCTATAAAAGACGGAATAAGAGAAAACATAGGGGACATGATGTGGTACACTGCAATGATATGTAATAATATGGGTTGGAGTTTTGAAGAGATTCTTGGGGAGAATATATCTAAACTTAAGGCCAGATTTCCAGAGGGTTTCACAGAGGAAGCTGCACAAAGAAAGGGAACCATGATTAAATGGAGTGGAGAGGGGGAATGTAAAATTAGTGGGAGATAAAAATGAAAACTAAAAAAAGAAAAAAGGCTAGCAGAATGCACGGAAGAAAAATGGGAACTCATGGTTATGGGGCAAGGAAGAAACATAAGAAATCTGGACATCATGGTGGAGGGGGAATGTCTGGAAGTGGAAAGAGAGCCGATCAGAAAAAAACTCTAGTGTTAAAACTATACGGGCATCATTACTTTGGAAAACAAGGAATTACTAGTAAAGGAACAAAAAGAGATACTAGGAAAAGAATAAATGTCGGAGACATTCAGATAAACATAAAAAAATATGGAAAGAAATCTGCAAAGGGATGGGAAGTAAACCTAAAGGATTATAAAATACTTGGAGAAGGAGAAGTTAATGAAAAACTTATTATTAATTCAAAAGAGGCTTCTAAATCTGCTATTGAGAAGGTTAAAGCTGCTGGTGGAGAGATAATTATTAAAGCTTCGTCCAAGCGTGGCCGAAGTGGAGAGATAATTCTTCCTAAAAAAGTTGAAGAACCGGACAAATGAGTTTTACAAAAATATTTAGTTTTATCCCAGAAGTTAGTAAACCTGCAGAAAAGAAGCTTAGCTTTAATATTAAACTAAAATGGACGTTAATCGTTCTTGGGGCTTTCTTTATTCTAGCCAATATTCCTCTTTTTGGATTGAGTGATAACGCTTTAGCAAGATTTGAGTATTTAGCAATTATTCTTGGAACTGATTTTGGAAGTATCATTTCTTTGGGTATTGGTCCAATCGTAATGGCCTCAATTATCTTGCAATTGCTTACTGGAGCTGGAATAATAAATATCGATCAGACGACAGAAGAAGGAAAGAGATTCTTCAACGGAATACAGCAATTACTTGTGTTCTTTTTTATAGTCTTTGAGTCTGTTGTGTATGTTGTAATGCAAGGACTTCAGGCTCTTCCAGGTTTTACAGGAGTGGTTATATTTCAATTAATACTAGGGGGACTGGCTATTTTTTATATGGACCAGGTTACCCAAAAATGGGGATTCGGTTCTGGAGTTAGTTTATTCATTGGGGCAGGGGTTTCATGGCGTTTAATAACAAGTGCTTTCCAATTCATAGACCAACAAGGAAGAAATTGTTTACTTGATTTCAAAAATACTGCTTGTTCCGGGAAAGTATTAGTTTTAATTCAAGCAATAATAAATAAATATCCCACAGAATTACTAGCCTCTCTTGCAGCGATACTTGCAACAGTTATTATTTTCTTAATGGTTGTGTGGGCACAAGCACTTAAGGTAGAGATTCCACTATCTTTTGGAAGAATAAGGGGGTATAGTGTGAAATGGCCACTTGCTTTCTTTTACGCATCGGTTATTCCAGTGATTTTAACTGCAGCTCTTGTTGCAAACATTCAGTTATTTGGGGGATTGGTGCAAAATGCTGTGGAAGCGTGTGCAACTGGAACATGCTCTGGAATGCAAAGTTTTGCCTCACACTTTAGTTTTTTGGGAACATTTTCTAACGGGCAGGCAGTTTCTGGTTTTGCTTTTTGGATTGGATCAACAGATATTCTTACTCTCTTCATACGTGGAGGGTTCTTACCTAGGTATTTGATTCAAGGAATAATCCATACCCTCTTCTTTATGATCTTCTCTACTATTTTTTCTGTATTCTGGGTAAAAACTGCTGGCATGGATGCTAAAGCGCAGGCACACAAGATTGCATCTTCAGGTCTCCAGGTTGCAGGATTTAGACAGGATGAGAGGATACTTGAAAGTATTCTTGCTAGATACGTGATGCCTTTGACAATAATGGGTGGTGCCGCAATAGGATTCCTTGCCTCAATAACAAATCTTATGGGGGCATTAGTTTCAGGAACAGCAATTCTCTTGGTTATAATGATCATGTTCCAATTCTACCAGAGCATTGCACAACAGCACTCTGTCGATATGAATCCTGCGATGAGAAAATTCATGGGTGGCTAGATTTAAAAAGAGATTTTACTTTAGAAAAAAATAAGAAGAAGAAGGGATTTCCATAATTAAAATGAATAAAGAAGGAAGTTTTAAGCCTGTTGCAATAGTTTTAGTGGCTTCTATGCTAATCGCCCTATTTTGGAATAGTATCTCTTTTATAAGAAATGCTGTCCATGGAGTTCTTGACCCTAGTGCGGGGGCTTTATTGAGGATGAATGTTACGTGGGGGATGTTAATAATAGTGTTAATTATTGCGATAATAACCACAATAATTCAGAAATATGCTACAGACCAAAAAACTCTTAAAGAATTGAAGAAAGAGCAAAAACTCCTTCAAGAAGAGATGAAGAAATATAGGGACAATCCTGCAAAAGTCATGGAGTTGCAGAAAAAGAGTTTCGAATTTATACCAAAAACAATGAAGCTAAGTATGAGGGCAATGGCCTATACTGGTATTCCTTTGATTCTATTTTTTAGGTGGTTCATGGATGTGTTTAATGCAATGGACAGTCCGAAGTTTTTTGGGTTTTTAAGTTGGTTTTGGTTTTACCTTATATTCACAATGATTTTTAGCAGCATTATAAGAAAAATTTTCAAGGTAGTTTAAATTGAAAAATTCTATAAAGAAGGGGTTGGGATTTGGATTAACTTCTGGGAGTATAACCTCTTTGGGTCTGATGATAGGATTATATTCTAGTACCGAATCACTTCTTGCTATTCTCGGGGGGTTGTTTGTTATTGCTGTTGCGGATTCTCTTGCCGATGGCTTGGGGATGCATGTCTCCGAGGAATCTAATTATAAAAAATCCAAGAGAGAGATTTGGGAAGCAACATTCTCAACAATCTTTTTTAAATTTATATTTGCGATAAGTTTCATGATTCCATTTTTGATTTTTAATCTTTCAGTTGCAATCTATATCGGAGTTATTTGGGGAATTATTTTGATATCTGCATCTAGTTATAAAATAGGTAAACTAAGAGGAGAGCCTTATAGAATGATTTTTGAACATCTGGGAATAGCCATTTTAGTTTTGGTTTCTTCTTACCTCATAGGACTTCTTGTAAGATCTGTTGCTGGAAGTTAGAAAGATTTTAAAAGGATGCCTCATGTCAAGATATAATGGACAAAAAAACCCAACAAGAATTAATTTTTAAGTTTAGTATGTATGAACAACAGATAAAGCAGTTACAAGAACAATTGCAGGCCGTTGAGCAGGCGATAAACGATGCTAGTTCCCTTGCTGGAGGGTTGGATGAGTTAAATTCTGGTAAGGATAAAGAGATTTTGGCCTCAATAGGAAAAGGAATCTTTGCAAAAGCAAAACTAATCTCAGATGAACTTGTTGTAGATGTTGGTGGAAAGAATTTTGTCACAAAAAGCATAGAGGATACACAAACCCTTATAGTTGAGCAGGTAGACAAACTAGATGATATAAAGAAAGAATTGGAAAGAAATCTTGAAGAGATTAACCAAGAACTTACTAAGACGTTCATGGAAGCTCAAGGAAAAGAACAATAATTTTTATATAGAGATTTTTATTTTAATTAAAATGAATAATGAGAGATACCAAGTTGCAGTAGATAGGATGATGAAGAGGGACGATTTATTAGGAGAAGTATCTAGAATGCGTACTCTTGAATTTTTATCTGTGGTGACTTCTACTGTTGGATATGTGATTAATAGCCCAGAGACAATGCAATTTGGAATGGTCTTATATGAGATATGCCCAAGAGGCTAATTATTTCTTTTTGAAAAATCCATTAATACTGGAGGCTAGAAATCCCAATCCAAAGAAAACAAGAGTAGATTTCAAAGCAGTATTAAACTGCCCGGCCTGAAGAGTATTTGCATTAAGGATACTTATAATGCCTATTAAAAAGAAAAGTCCGGATAAAAAATACAAAGCTTTCCCCCACTTTTTTGTTGATGCCCCCACAACAACCGCAATTAGCACCGCAATTATCAAAAAAAGTAAAGGGCTAAAGATTGTTGGCATGTTTTTGTAAGGAAGAAATTATTTATAAATTTATCGGACTTTCTTCAGAAACTTATCATAAGAAAGAATTCCGTATTCTGATATAATTGCTTTAATATATTTCTTAGGCACAAACTCAAAGGCAGGGTTCATTATTTTTATTTTTTTGGGGGCGTTGTCCCAAACCTCATTGAGTTCTCTCTGCTCTATTGGAACTTTCTTATTTGTAAACTTCCATGAATCGGCCACAACATAAAAAGGAATTTTATACGACTTAGCAATCTTTGCAATTACTTTGCTACCAATTTTATTTATTACTCCTTCTTTAAGTAAAGCGTCTGCTCCAATGAATATTTTATCCACTCTCTTTTTTCCCTTATCATCAGAAAGGGCAATGTCTAAAGCAGAATCTACAAACATAGTTACTTTTATTTTATTTCTTGTGAGATGCTTGGCTGTTTTTCTTCCCTGATCTTGTGGGCGGGTTTCTGTATTATAAACCTCAAACTTTTTCCCTTTCTTTTTTGCATAAATCAAAGCATTAATTACATTGGTAGAGTGGCAATGAGTAAAAAGAATATTATTTTTTCCTATTAGCTTAACAAGGAAGAGATTTATCTTATTTTGTGCTTCATCAAAATGTTTTACAATTTCTTTATAGGATTTTTTATCAGCCATGTCTAAGACTTTTTCAAGCATGGGTTCTGTGGGTCTTAGAGAGAGAATTTTCCTTTTTGATTTTGCTGTAGGGAAAAGAGAGTAGGCATAAATTCCCTGTCTTGCTACATTTCTAGCTCCTTGAATTTTTATAGATTTTATGTCTCTAGCTATCCTCTTAAATTTCCTTTTCTTTTTTAGAAACGTCATCACCATCTTTTTAGTACAAAATTACGAAACTTTAAAAATTCTCCTTATCTAGTGGGGATATGCTTGAGTCCTTGATAAATCCAAAAAGAGTTGAAAAGGGGCCGTGGAAGATGTTCTTCATTGGCCTTATTTATGCATCTCTTTCACTTTTATTGGTTGATTGGTTTTTTTCTGGAGACGTTGTACTTTCTAAATTCTCCGGAATGATAGTTGTTACTTTTTGTGTTATGTTTTCTCTTCCCTTTATGTACTATCTCATAAAGCAAGAAGAGGAAGAGGATGAGACTGTTGAGGGTTTTTTTAGTGTGTGGAAAATGCATAAAGACGCCTTGTATGCCTTTATGTGGTTGTTCTTGGGATTTGTTATTGCTTTCTCTTTTTGGTACATGATTTTAGCGGATTCTAATCTCTTTAATGCCCAAATTGAGACTTATTGTATGATAAATAGTCCTGGAAACATAGAAGGATGTGTTTCTAGATATGATATAAACAACCCGATTGTTTCTACGGGTGCCGCTACAAAGGAGATGAGGTTCTTATCCATAATTGAAAATAATGTTTATGTTATGATCTTTACCCTTATTTTCTCTCTTATTTTTGGTGCCGGGGCAATATTTGTACTTGCGTGGAATGCTAGCGTAATTTCTGCAGCAATAGGGATATTTACGGAATATAAGATAACTGATATCCCTTGGGGCCTTGTAAGATATATGATTCATGGGGGGCCAGAGATTGCGGCATACTTTATAACTGCGCTGGCTGGGGGAATATTTGGCATCGGAATAATAAGAAATGGGGTGAGGGATCCTAAATTTCTAAGGGTCGTTGAAAATACGGTTATACTCCTTTTCATATCTATACTCATACTAATAGTCGCAGCCATAATAGAAGTTTACTTCACCCCTTTGTTATTTAATTAACTGCCTACTTAAGATAAGAAATCTTTAAATACGGGTTATTTTTCAGATAAATAAGGGATTAATAAAATGACCAGTTTTACTTGTGTGGAGTGTGGATACAGGATTGAGTCTGACCTTCAAGAGACAAGGAAAAAGTGTCCTTACTGCGGTAAAGAGAGTATTTCGCGAGAGCTTTCTGCAACAGAGTTACTGGAAGATGATTAGTTCTTAACCAATAAATATGGAAGAAGAATTTAAAAAAACAACAGAAGAAGGAGACTCCCAAATACTAGGAGAGAGGCATGAAGAATCTGGGAAAAAAGTGGTAGCCCACAAGGAAACCGTCTTGGAATCTACTCCTTTTGTTGGAGATGAGCTAGAAAAGAGAAAGAAGAAAGTCATGTCTTATTTAAAGAAACATAAAGATTGGGCTTATTATATAATTTTAGCCTTTATTACATACCTTGCTGTTTTTATAAGAACACGTAATCTTCCTAGGTTAAGGGACATCACAACCGGAACATGGACTCTTGGGCCTGATTTAGATCCTTTCTTGTTCTTAAGATGGGCTAAAGAAATTGCCGTTAATGGGGGGCTAATGGCCCTTGACACCCTTAGATATTCCCCTATTGGTTATGATACGGCTAGAGAGATGAAATTACTTTCATATCTTATTGCATGGTTCCACAACATAATAAGTTTCTTTAACTCAGAGGCAACAATTACATATTCTGCGGTTATTTTCCCTGTTTTTATGTTTGCTTTAACCGCTATAGCTTTTTTCTTATTTGCTAGAAAGATATTTTATAAAGAAGATAAAAAGATAAAAAACATTATTGCTCTTTTGGCAACAGCATTTTTTGTGTTGATTCCCTCTTTACTACACAGAACTATTGCGGGAATTCCGGAAAAAGAGTCTGCAGCATTTTTCTTTATGTTTATGGCATTTTACTTCTTCTTTGAAGCTTTCACTAATGAGAATATAAAAAGAGCCTCAATATTCGGTATCCTTTCTGGAGCATTCACTGCTCTGATGGCTCTGGTGTGGGGGGGATACATCTTTATCTTCTTCACAATCCCTGCTGCAATATTAATCTCCTTTATATTCGGAAAGATGGATAAGAAATTATTCACGGTTTACTCTTTATGGTTGTTTGTATCTTTCCTGCTCATGATGCCTTTCTCAAAAAGATATGATTTGGATAATATTCTTAGCTCCACATCAACAGGTCTTGCTATAGGAATCTTGGTTATAATAGGAATAAGTATGTTCTTAATGAAAAAAAATACCTTAATGGAAAAAAGGAAGGGGAGGGTGTCTAAAGAGATTTTCTCTTTATTCATTGCGACAGGAATAATAATTGTTTTAGCACTATTGGTTTTCGGACCCGAGTTTTTTAGTCACAAGGTATCAGATGTTAAGACCTCCTTAATATCCCCCCAAGTTAGCAGGTTTGGTTTAACTGTGGCAGAAAACAAACAACCGTACTTCATAAATGATTGGAAAGGAAGTTTTGGTCCTCTTTTTTTAGATATTCCTTTGTTCTTCTGGATGTTTGTGGTGGGGGCCATGGTTCTTTTTAATAACCTAATAAAGAATTTTAGAAAGAAACCAAAAATACTCTTAACTATAAGTTACGTAATTTTTTTGATATGTCTTATCTTCAGTAGGTATTCCTCTGGTGGACTTCTTGATGGAAGCAGTGGATTAAGTTTGTTGATGTATTTTGGAGGGTGGATATTATTTATTTTTATGTGGGCTTATGTTTATCAGAAAGAATATAGGGGGGATGGGACTCAGATGTTTAAAGGCCTTAACTTTGCATATATTCTTTATTTCTTAATATTAACTCTAGGGATAATCGGTGCTAGGGGGGCAATCAGACTAATAATGCTCCTTGGTGCAATAAGTCCTGTAGCCATTTCTTTCCTTGTTGTTAGGACCGTCCAAAAATATCTAAAAGAAAAAGAAGAAGCGATGAAATTCTTTATAGGTATTCTTGCAATAATCTTAATTTTGGCTTCAGTCTTTACTCTATGGACTTACTATAAACAAGACAAAGCAAGTGCAGAGGGATTCGCTCCCGGCCCATACCAGTGGCAATGGCAAAAGGCAATGTCTTGGGTTAGGGATAACACTCCAAAAGATGCTGTTTTTGCTCACTGGTGGGATTATGGTTATTGGTTGCAATCTTTAGGGGAAAGAACCACTATTTTGGATGGAAGTAACTCGATTGTTTATTGGAATCATTTAATGGGAAGACACGTCTTGACCGGTCCGGATGAAAGAACTGCTCTAGAATTTTTGTACACGCACGAAGGGACTCATTTTTTAATTGATTCTACAGATATAGGAAAGTATACCGCATTCTCAAGCATAGGTGCTGACGAGAATTATGACAGATTTTCTTGGATTTCTACTTTTTTAATGGATAGCCGACAAACGCAAGAGACTAGTAATGAAACGGTTTATGTTTTTGTCGGTGGCACAGCAACAGATGATGATATTGTTTGGAAAGATGAAAGTGGAAAAGAGATATTCCTTCCAAAGAAGAAGGCAGGAGTCGGAGCAATATTCTTAAGACTTTCTGGAGAAGAAGTACTGCAACCACAAGCAGTCTACGTTTATAATAATGTGCAGTACAACATCCCATTAAGATATGCTTATGTTAGGGGGGAGTATTATGATTTTGGAAGCGGTCTTGATGCTGGAATTTTTGTTTTCCCTAGTTTGACCCCGCAATCCAATGGAGGAATTTCTTCAAATGATATTGGGGCCTCCCTGTATTTAAGCTCTAGAACAATTCATAGTAACTTAGCTAATTTATATTTGTTCGAAAAAGAATCTAATTATTTTA
>JAHIVR010000072.1 GCA_018816625.1 Nanobdellota archaeon
TATTTTATGATAAGACCATTTACATATGATCATATATTTAAAGAATTCGAGACCAACGAACAGATACTTGGTCTAAATCTGAGAATGGGTAAAAATATAGTGAGTAATTACTACTTAGGAAATGGAGAGTTAGATATATTTTTCCATAGAGAATCAGAAGTAGATAGATATTTAATAAAAAATAATAATATAGAACCTATTGAGTTTATTGGCAATATGTATAGATGGAGAGACAAGAATAAAAATACTTGGGGATATTCTATGTCGGTAGTTGGACAGGTGTATAGAACAAAAGATTTAGTAAAACTAGTACCAAAATTAAATTATGTGATAAATCCTAATACATTTGAAGATATGTTGATGAAAAATGCTTTAAATAAAGAATTCTTAATTTGTCCAGATAAGCATGTAATCATAGAAATATGTTTAAATTTAGTAAATACAACACATGTAGACAATCCACATGGCCTAATTTCTACTGAACTTTTAAATGATAGATGGCTGGAAGGATACAGAATTGATCTAGAGTGTTTCTATAAATTAGTGGGGAATAGTAAGAGATTTATCAACGTAGAACTTGAGTTAAAAAAATGATAGATCAACAAAGACAAAAGATAATATCTTTTTACAGTCAATTTATTAATATTGGAGATCTATGTTTTGATATTGGAGCCAATATTGGAAATAGAACTTCAGCTTTTATTGATCTTGGGGCAAAGGTCATTTGTGTGGAACCACAACCAACTTGTGTGGAAGAACTAAGAAAACGATTCGTAGATAATTCATATGTTACTATTTTAGAAACTGCTGTGGGTGAGAAAGAAGGATATAAAGAACTTGCTATTTGTACCAATGAGCCGTCTATATCAACTATGTCTATTAATTGGAGACAAAAAGGACGTTTTTCAAAAGCATATACATGGGATAAGATTATTCTTGTTAAAATAACAACCTTAGATAACCTTATTGCTTGTTATGGACTACCTATGTTTTGTAAGATTGATGTCGAAGGTTTTGAGACCTCAGTAATTAAAGGTCTTTCCAGTCCTATTCCATTTATTTCTTTTGAATTCACAAGAGAATTTTTTACCGATGCAAAAATTTGTATGAATCATTTACTATCTATTGGATCAGCTATATTTAATGTGTCATTGGGTGAGTCCATGTCTCTTTTATTAAATAATTGGGTAGATGCTGAAACATTATATAAAGAGATAGAAACCATTAATGATCCTCGTCTTTGGGGAGATATTTATGTGTCATTCAAAAATTAGCACAACTTGGATAGATTTAAATTCACAATTAGATAGATTAATCTTAGATGATAGTCTCTCTTTTATAGAATCTGATATAATTAATAGAGTTATTATTGGTGGATTTGAGAAAAATACTAAAGTATGTAAAAATGAAGTTAAATTATTACTTAATAATTTTTCTATAATTGATAGTCAATCAGTAATAGAAATTGGTGGTGGATATGGTAATTTCTGTAGAATTTTTCAAGAAAATATACCTACAAAAGAATATACTATTGTAGATACTAATAATATGCTTAGGCTATCCAGATATTTTTTAGATACTAAAAAAGTTAAATGTAACTTTGTGGATACTAATAAAATAGAGAGTATATTTGGTAAAAAATTTAGTCTATTTGTATCTAACATATGTTTGAGTGAAATACCAGAAGAACACAGAGTATTCATACTTGATAATATTTTACCTAATTGTGGGGCTTTCTTTATTATTGATGCTAACAAATTCCTAGTAGGCGGAGGAGAAGAATTTTCTAAACACCTTATGTCTATATTAGAAAAGTATTTTTTTGTTAGAACTATAGAATGCAGTAATATATGCTTTCAAAAAAATCATGACTTATACATTGGTACAAAAAATGACAGATTTTAATTTTCGATATATTAGCATGTTCTTCAACGAAGAACCAGAAGTAATATTTGATGTTGGTGCTTATGATGCCAAGGATACTGTTAAATTCAAGCAATACTGCCCTAACGCTAGGGTGGTGGCAATTGAAGCAAGTCCGAAGAATTTTGCAATTGCTAAAGAAGTCTGTGATAAATATAATATAGAGTGCTATAATTATGCAGTATGTGATAAAGTTGGAACAGTAGAATTCCATGAAAACGACAGTAGTATGCCATCTTGTTCAATGATGGAAGTAGATTATAAAAAAGCAGATTTACCTGGGCCATTTACTAAAACA
>JAHIVR010000219.1 GCA_018816625.1 Nanobdellota archaeon
ACAGCAGAAGGAGCGGCTCAAATCCTTGAACCTCATGATATTTTTACCGATGTGATTTTGGCTGGCGATGCTGACGCTGAATTGGGGTCTGGAATGATAAAGGCTACAAATGTTCAGGGTGGTTATCTGCCTTCATGGTCAGGAACTACGGCTATTTATGCCACCATTGATACTACGGCGGGAAACCTTAATGCCCTAACACAGGGAAGTACTACTTTTTATTTAGTGACAGAACGCTATTAAAGGGCAGTGGTGCGGTGAATGGGGTGGCAACTTATAAGATTTGGCTTTGCAATTAACGCTCCGCTTCGGCGGGGATTCAAGAAAGGAGAAAGGAAATGTTAAAAATTGAATGGATAGGACAGATAGTATTTTCAAAGCCATATAATGGTATTGACCCTGGATTTTATGGTGGGAGTCCTCCTTCATCAATTTTAACTGATATCGAAATAGAAATTGGTTTGAGAGAAGATGGAGTTATGGTTTGGAGAAAAAAAGACAAATAACGTTCTCCGCTTCGGCGGGGATTCCAAGGGGGTGTGGTGTTCCTTTCCGCCACGCCCTCACTTAAAAACTATGGATGAAAAAGAACTAAGAGAATTTATCATACCCAGGCTCGCTGAATGGAAATTGGCATCTGGCAGATTCAAAAGGTCAGAATGTATCGGTTGTCAAGTAGCCTGGAAACAAATACAAGATTGGTTTAATGGGAAGGGAAAAGAACAGTTGGAAGATATAGAACGAGCAATGAAGGGCGAGAAATGAAACCCGAAGACACCAAACTCTTTGGCAAGCTCGCTGATGGTGATTTACTTGGGCTTCTCATGTATTTGGAAGGAAGGGGAGAGCCGATTGAAGGAAGAATTGCCATAGCTAACGTGGTTAGGAATAGGGTTAATAAAAGCGAAAGTAAATCTTATTTTGCAATCATAACCGCCAAGAATCAGTTCTCTTGTTTTAATTCCAATGACCCGAACTATGGCATTGGGTTCAACATGGCAACCGATATGTTCAGCGGCAAAGTGCCGGAAGATTTAACCAGAAAATTTCAAGAGTGCAGGTGGATTGCTATGGGAATAGTTAATAATTCCATACTCGACAATACGAAAGGGGCTTTATATTATTATAACCCTAAAGTTTGCAAGCCCTATTGGGCAAAAGAAATGTTGATAACGACAATAATCGGGCATCATAACTTTTTAAAAGAGGTATAAGATGGCTAACGGAAATAATAATTGGAAAAATTGGATTTTAACAGTTCTTCTTGGTGTTCTTGTTTCGCTTACTATTTTTGGAACAGTTGTGATACAAAGCAAGGCAGATAAAGAAGAGTTAAAATGCGTTGAACAACGACTTGTGCTGAGAGACCAGGAATTAAAAACCCAACTTAAAGAAAGAATAGACATAAATTCCCGGTGGATGCAGACATTGTCTAATAAGATGGATGAAAACCAAAAACTTTTAATGGAAATTAAGAGAAACAAATAATGGACTGGTTGGAATTACTAAAAAAAGAAATTCAAGAGGAGAATAGATGCGAGACTTTGCTAACGACCTTGCCCATATAGTTTTCGCGGTTATTGTTCTTGGATTGCCTGCGTTCTGGTGGTGGGGTTGTATCCCTGCCGCATATATGATAGGATTATTAATTGAACTCAAAGAAGAGGACTCCAATATTCTTGTCTGGGAATCTTGGGGACACATTAACATAAGAGATATAATTGGTTACACGATGGGCGGGGTTATAATGTCAGTAATACTTTTTTTAATCAGGAGATAATAAAATGTTAATGGCTTTGTTTATAATTGCTCTTTTGTTAATGCCCGTAACCGCTTTTTTGTTTGGGCAGTTCTGGCTCGGCATGACTTTCTCGGTTTTCTATGTTTGCTTTGGGATAATTGAAGTTGTTGCCAAGGCTAAATCCGGGAGTACAGTAAGCCAGCACGTTTGGAAACTCCCGATGGGAAAACGTTGGATTGTGATTGCGGCAATGATTGCCGGGTGGAGTGCTTTAATACTCCATTTTCTAAAAATATTATAAAGAAAGGTGGTGATATAAAATGGGGGATAAAAAATGGTACACGAGTAAATCTATCTGGGTGCAGTTTTTAGGACTGATTGGAATGGTTCTAATAGCCGCTGGGGTGGTACAAGAAACACAGTGGGCTATGTACGTAGGTGTCGCAACTGAAGTAATTGGTATTGTAATGCGCTTTGTAACCAAAGGCTCGGTAACGTGGTAAGGGGTTAAAATGAGTATTATAAGTTCAATTTTTGACATTCTCGTTTTCGGTCTTGGTCTTGTTGAGGGTTACATAGATGACCCCAAACGAAGGCTGGAAGCACGGCTCAAGGCTAAAGAATCCATGAGATTACAAATAATGGAACTCATTAAGGAGGGGAAAACAGGTGAGGAAGCGGATAAGTTGGCTCTTACTATGTTGGACATTATTAGTCGCCTTTAATGGCTGCGCAACTACCCCAAAGGAAATAGTCAGGTACGAAACCGTTCCGGCCAATTCGATAATTGTTTTTGACGGGGTTACTTCCTGGAAATACAACCTTGATGAGTGGATGGTGGTGAAGCGAGAAACCTATAAAGCGGTTTGGGATTCTTTTAACGAGAAGGATGCAGAATTGAAAAACTGTTTAGAAAGAGAACGGTTAAAATAAAGGAAAAC
>JAHIVR010000001.1 GCA_018816625.1 Nanobdellota archaeon
ATTGCGTATTTCCCTCAGATAGTTCATGTAATCCACAAGAAGCAGAATGTATCGGAGATAAAATATTAAAATGTAACCAAGTGACTATTTCAGGAAAAACAGGTTACCAATGGGGAGAAACAGCTATTGATTGTTTTGGTGGATTAAAGTGTTTAGATGATGGATTATATAGTTCTTGTTCTTGTGAAGAAGTTAATAATTGTGATTTAGGAGAGATTAAATGTAGGGATTCAAGAAGTTACCTTGAATGTTCAAAAGACCCAAATAACCCTTCTGTTAGTTGTTTAGATTTCAGAGACTTAGGTAGCACTGTTGGGGAATTTGAAGAATGTGTTGGAGATAAAATAAAGGAAAGAAGTGATATAGGATGTGCCTTTAATACTCCTGGTTCAGAATGTTCTACTCAAAAAGATATTTTAGGAAATCTAATTGAAAAATGTGTAAACAATAAATGTGTTTCAATAACAGATGAATTAACTGCATCAGAATTTCAATTTTTAAATCAACAAACTAGATGTTATCAAAATACTATTCAAAAAGTTTCAAGATACATAGGGAAAGAAACAACTTCATATAGATGGGAAGTTAAGCAAGATGCCCAATATTCAACATTAGGAACTTGCAATACTGGCTATTTGTGCATTGAATATTTGTCTGGACAAGCATCTT
The DNA here is from genome assembly GCA_018816625.1 of Nanobdellota archaeon. Classification (GTDB taxonomy): domain Archaea; phylum Nanobdellota; class Nanobdellia; order Pacearchaeales; family GW2011-AR1; genus JAHIVR01. The sequence goes on from JAHIVR010000001.1 coordinate 670, forward strand.
GTGGTCTAAAGGCAGAATTTTTAGGAATTATAACTGACGAAGATTATGGGATAGGAAAATCAATAAACAATGTTATTATTACCTTAACAGATAAAGTTCCAAACAGAGCAAATATGGCTGTTACTGCTAGGATTTTAGATAATGGAATTGAAATTTCTGGAACGAGAGTCAATACATTTACAGATGGTGGTGGAAAAGTTACACTAAACTTTAATTATGCTCATCCTCGTTCAGGGGAATTGACCATAGAAGTTATTGCAAATCCATCAGGAGTTTCTTATGAAGGAACAAAAGTAATAAAAGTTCTTCCAACATTGAATTTAAAACTTAACTGCCCTATACAAGGATATTTAACTAAAAAAGTATCATGTAGTTGGAAAATTGAAAATATTGATACTGGTTATCTTGTTGATGCAGACAATCTAGACATAATCTTGAATCAAGGTGGGAAAGACTTAAATTATAATCCTATTGGAAGAACTGGATTAGACTTTATGGCTGAAAGTTTAGGAAGTGTTTTAGTGAAGATAACTGCTAATAAAAAAGGATTTATTTCTGATACTGAACAAATAAATGTTCCTATAGAATCTCTTACTCAAGCACAATCATTCAAAATAGATAATGTTGATTACTTTACGAATAACATAGTGTCAACTGGTACTCACCAATTAACTATAGAAGTTAAGGATAATTTAGGAACACCCCAGAATATACAAAGTGTAGTGGGGGAGGTTATAACCCCAACAGGACAAATCATCTTATTAGCATTCAATAAAATATCTGAAGGTAACTTTAAGGCAATAGCAAACTTCCCAATTTCTGGACAAACATATAATCTTAAAGGAACAATAATCTTCCCAGATATAATTAAGGAAAATCTATTGTTTGAATATCAGATAAACACACTTGGAACCGCAACTGAAAAACAGCAAACTAACATAATTTATTTGATAATTGGTGGATTTGTTATATTATTACTAATAATATTTATTATAATCCTCGCTCTGAGGAAATTAAGATGAAAAAAAAAATATTAATGTTATTCTTGTTTAGTATTTTATTATTAGGGATTTTGTCGCCTGTAAGTGCATTTTTTACTAGAGACCACGAATATTTTGTATTAAAGGGGTTTGAAGAAGTTGATTCTCCAATTACTCAGCAATGCAGACCTTATTTAAGTATATTTCTAGATGGGATGCATTCTACGGATGTAAGTGTACTTCGTTACTTTGATAATAAAGTTATGTCTTATGTTTCAACACATACAAGGGCTTCAGGTTATTTAAAATGCTTAGAAGAAGCAGATAATCAACAAGAGAAATGCTTTTGTATGGGGGTCAGTACCCACAATATTGCTGACCATTTTGCACATACAGAAGAAGGGATTGTCCCCCAATATTTAAAAAAATATTTTTCAAGCAATCTTTTCGGACACATGATTATAGAGAAAAACTATCAAGACCAACATGCCATTTTAATAGAATCTGACCCAATAGTTTCTTCTGGAACTCTTGATTATTACGATTCAATTGTTCTTAATTCATTCTTTCCTGAATTAGGGGGAAATGAGCAATATTTTGAATTATTGAATGAGATGAGTGGATTGGATGTAAAGAATGATGTTATGATATTCAGAACAGGTTATTTAGGAGAAGGATTTTATGATACAGTTTATCAAGATAAAGTTAAACTTCCATACTGGGCTTGGGGTATAGGATTTGGACTTTTGTTGTTAGGGTTGGGGATAGCTGGATTGATTATTTTCACTGGAAAAACAAATTATAAATGGGTTGTAGCTATAATCTGGATTCTAATCGGATTAGTTGGATTTATTGTAGTCTATTCTTTCTTTACTGGAACAACATGGAAGATAACTGAAACAGTTATAACTATCCCCGCAAAATTTGGATATTTAAAAGTTTCTCAAGCAGATGTAATAGATTATGATAAAAAGGTTCAGATGGCAACAAACAAATTTTTAGAAACAGGAGAACTCCCTTATGATGATAACTCTGGTTTGTCTTATTATGATAGAAATGGAGTTTTCCACGAAGGAGCTTTAACAAAAGCAGAAAAATCATTTATCATACCTGGACTTCTTTTCTTAGCAGGATTTATTTCTCTGAATTACTGGATAATAAGGAAATCATTTAAGAGATAGGATTCTTCAAAATACAAAAGAGAAAAGTTTAAAAAGGTAAAAATGTTAAGGAGGATAAGATGAAAAAGGG
>JAHIVR010000073.1 GCA_018816625.1 Nanobdellota archaeon
CCATCCATTGTTAGTTGAATCCCAAAGAAACTGTAACTCCCAATGTTGCCATTTACCCAAATCATCTACTGGTGTTCCGAAGGATGTTTTATTATAATAATCTGTTGAATCCTGGACTTGTTAAATTTTTAAGTAAGGCTCTGCAGAAAAAAGAGATATCATCAAATGACATAAAATTGCATCCCTTAACATTAAGAAAATATGTGGACCAATTATATAAAAATGGTTTGCTTTTGATAATTTCTGAAAAGCCGCTAAGGGTTAAAGTTTTTTATAATACCTTACTGAATAATCTTTTAATTTATTTTGGATACAAGCATAAAGTTATAACTGAAGATACGACAAGTTATCTTGAAGAAATTGAAAAAGAGCTTACTAAGTTTAGAAGATTAAAAAGAGACAATGAAGTAAAATATCAACAGATAATTGATGATTTTGAAGTTTCATTTATTCATCATAGTTTATCATTAGAAGGAAATCCTATAACTCTTAATGAGACTAAAAGGATTCTGAGAGATAAAATAATTCCGGCAAATCTTAGAAGTAAAGATATTGACGAGGTTAAAAATTATCAAAAGGCGTTCTTACAGATGTTAAAAGATAGCCAAGAGAAAAAACCCCTTACCTTGCAAACAATTTTAGATTATCATCATTTAGCTATGCAACATGACTTGGACATCGCTGGAAAGATAAGAAAAATAGAAGTTCATATTTCAGGAAATCCTAATTTTAAAATAACGAAAGCAGAGAATATCGAAAAAGAACTTGAAGAATTAATAAAGAGGTATGGCAATTTTATTAAAAATGAGAAGACAGATCTTAAGGAGATTTTAGCTTTTGCGGTTTATTTTCATAATGAATTTCAACATATTCATCCTTTTGAAGATGGTAACAGCAGGACAACGCGAGTAATTACTTTCCATTTACTACAATCAAAAGGAATCCCAATATTGGATGTGCCCTATGGGTTGCTTGATGAATATGTGAGCTATACTAAAGGATCAAGGACAAGAGAAGATCAAAAGCTTTTTTCAAATCTGCAAAAAATTATACTTTACAATTTAAAGAAAATAAATGAGAGGTTAAGCTAGTATGATAAAAAAACTTAAAGGAGCAGATAAACTCTTGAATTTGAAGGAAATTGAAATTCTAGATCCAGATAGCCAAAGTAGTTCTTCTTGTTCAGGAAGGGTTAATTTTAATATTGAGTGTGAAACTGAAAAAGGCTATTGTGAGGATCCTGATTTTACAGGAAAGATGGAGGTCTTAGAATCAAAAAAAGATGATAAAGAACCTAACGTCTATATCTTGAAAATTAAATTTGTTCCTGGCAAAGAGGAGGATGAACAAGAATGAAAATCTTCATAACGGCAGATCATCACTTCCATCACAAGAATATAATTGAGTATTGCAAAAGACCATTTAAGACAGTTGAGGAGATGGACAAAACAATGATTGAAAAGTGGAATAAGAAAGTTGGGAAAGATGATTTAGTTATTCATCTTGGAGATTTTGCACTAGGAACAAAAGAGCAAGTTAAGGAAACAAGAGAAAAACTTAATGGAACAATTATTTTAATAAAAGGAAATCATGATAAGGTTATCAAAGAGTTTATTATTGTTAATGATTTACTAAGAATTGGAGATCTTGTTTTTAGTCACAGACCAATTCCAAAAAAGGAAATTTCTAAAGACTGCATTAATGTTCATGGACATATTCATGAAAAGGAAAGCTTTGAAGGAATAAATGTAAGTGTTGAGCAGACAAATTATGGGCCTGTTGAGTTGAAGGAGTTGGAAAGGGAGATTTAATAATTATGTCTGCAAATAATTCTATTTCATCAGGATGGGTCTTGGCTCATGAGCTGGGTCATGTTTTATCTGCAAAAATTGAGTGTTGGAAGTATAACTTAATGAAAGAATATTCAAGAGAATGTTATAATGGGGCAAATTGGTTTGTGCATGATTACATAAGGGATTTACAACCAGATTATTTAAGACAGGATCAGGTTAATGCTATTGTTGAATCTATTCAGAATAGATTTTCATAAATTAAAGAGAGGGTTTTAGATTAAGAAGTTTTTTATAATCAGCTCTTATTAAATTAATTATGGGAATAATAAGAAAATCAAAGGAAGTTTATAATAAACATGCAAAGTTAGTTAGGTTTTTGATTATCCTATCTATTGCTTTATGTCTCAATTTTACAATATTTAAAAGTCCAAAAATTCCTTCAGATTATTTAGAGAAAATTGAGGAAAGTGAGAATTTAACTTATTTGAATCTTGAGAACCAAGGTTATTTTGATCTTTCAGAAGAGGAAATAAATACTGGAAATTTAAATTCTGTTCTATGGAAATTGATCTCAAAAAGAGCAGGAAGAGACAAGATTTGTTTTGAGGAAAAGGGATCATATGTCCAATATCCAAATAGGAAAGATTATGAAGGTTTTACTTCTTTAGTGAGCTATAATCAAGGACAATTTTTTGAGGTAGAAAAAAAGAAATGTTTTGATATTCCTAAAACAGAGCAGAAGATAACATTTAATTGGATTTTTAATGTGAGTTTTGATTTAAATATTAGTGAACTGGAGGAGAGAAGAATATATCTTAATGAAACTGCTTATATGAAAGAATTTGGAACAATTTCATTTCACCCAAACACAGAAACTTATCTTAAACCTAATTTGAAAAGTGAGGTTTTGAAGTTTATTCTTGTCTTTTTTTCAACAGGAGCTCTACTTTGGGCCTTTTCAAGAACTATCCAAATCATTCTTTATGGTTGGTTTAAACACTAAAAAGAAAAAATAACCCTCGTTTCTTATGGAGACTACATGTAGTCTATTGTATTACACCAATAGAAAACTTTAAATACATTGTAGTCGTTTGTATTACTATGAAAAAGAATCCAACATCTGTTAGATTAACTGAAGGAAATGAATCTAAACTTAAAGCAATTTCTAAAAGAGATGGCATCACTATAAGTCAATCAATCAATAAGATTATAGATTCCTTTTCTGCTGAAAGAGAAGATAAACTCCTTCCAAGTTCTGGAATTAACGAATTAATGAAAAGGTTAGACACTATAGAGAAAGAACTTTCTTTGCAAAGGCAGAGGATAAATATCTTTAAGAACCAAGTTGACTTTATAGTAAAGTCTCAAAATGGAAAATTCAAGTCAGATAAATATTCAGGAGTTAATAAATCAAAACAATCCTTGGCGGAATACTCAAAATAAGGATTGGGCAGTTAAAGACGGATCTCTTAGTGAATTAAAAAAAGCAGAATCAGAAGGGTTATTTTCTCCCCCAAAATTTTCTTATTATTTAAGAAAGGAATTTTTTAACAAACTCTTTATAGAGCGTGATGAAACATCTGGAGTTTTGATAATAAGAGGCCCAAGAAGAATTGGGAAAACTTCAACTTTAAAGTATATTATTGATGAAATGATTTCAGAAGGATATTCCCCAGACTCTTTTTTATATCTTTCTTTAGATTTAGATGAGTTTTTTGTAGAAATAAATAAGAAGAGAAGATTAAGAGAGTTGCTTACGCAAATAATTTCTAATTATAAGAAACCAAATGTACCTTTGATTCTTATTTTGGATGAGGTTACTTTTTACAAGGGTTGGGCAAGGGTTTTGAAGAATCTTGTTGATGGAGGTGTTGTTAGTGGAGGTATTGGGATTATTGCCACCGGAAGTTATTCTTTGGACTTGGGAAGTGCTAAAAGAGAGCTTTCTGGAAGATTTGGAAAATTAGGAGAATCTTGTGGGGCAGATCTTTTGTTTTCTCCACGTAGATTTATTGAAGTAGCAGAATCTGTTTTGGGAGATTCATCTAATTTTAGATCTTTTTTGTCTAAAAAACTTGGAGCTTTTCCTAAAAGAACTGGAATAATAGAATTTTTAGCAGGTTTCCAAGGAGAATCTGAAGATCTATCTTTTGGATATACACAGAGCATAAATTACTTATTAGAGAAATATTATGAAGATCTTCATCAATTACTTTTTGATAATTATTTTTATGCCGGGGGTTATCCTAGAAAAATTTATCAGACAATTCTTTCTACAAAAGAGGGGAATATTAATGTTCCTGATGCGAGATATGTTGAAGATATATATAATCTTCTTGTAAGTGATGCTCAAAAGTTTAATTTGAAACCTAAAATAGTTGAGCAGATTCTTGCAAAAATACAAAAGCCATCCTTTAGAGTTGGAGGTGACTTAAAATTATTTCGTAATCTTGGAGGGAATTTTCATTTAACAATGGATGAATGTAATAAATATATTGAATATTTAACTTCTTCTGGATTATTTTCTTTACTTCCTTGTGTAGATAACCCTTCCCAGATAGATCATAAAACTAAATTTGTTAATCCTAAAAATTCCAGATATAAATTTGTAGTAAATGACCCTGCGGTCTTTTTTTCTATCTATTTTTGTTCTAGAGGGATTAGAAATATTTTTCAAAGGGCCAATAAATTATTGCAAGAAGATTCTTCTGTAGCTGAGTTTTTATTTGAATCTTTGATAATATCTCATCTCCATCATCACTCTGTTTTAAAGAGTCAAAGGACGGACAATATTTCTTTTATTTTGGATTCAAAAGATGATAAGGAAGGCCATGAACTTTTAGATGTTTTTCTTTGGTATCTTAATTTTAAGGAAGAGTTTGTTTTGGTTCCAGTCGAGGTTAAGTTTGGTAATGTAGATATTTCTCAAATCAAAGAGAGAGCTAAAATTTTGAAGGAAGATTATGGTTTCAAGAGATTAATTGTTGTCACAAACAAAAAAGAATTTGAAATTCAAGAGGATTATGTCTTAATTCCTGCAGAGATTTTTCTTTTGTTTTTTTAATCAAACAAATCTTTTTATAATCTATTTTTATTAATCTATCATGGCAGAAGAAAAAATGATAGATGTGAAATGTAGTGTTTGCAGCAAAGATATGCAGATGCCAGCTTCATTTGTTGAGAAAGGCAAGGAGAAAGGAATTGATGCTATGAATATGCCACATATATGCTCTGATTGCACAGACAAAGTTGGTGATGAGTTAGGTGGTGAAAAGATGAAGGGATTTATGGAAGAAGTTAATATGCAGATGGAAAAAATGGGGAAGAACAATGAAATAGCTGAGGAGTTGGCCGAAGAAATAACAAATGCTAATGTTGGATCTTTATTGGATGAGTTGGAGGGTGAGGATGCTTCTGAAGAAGACAAAATTAAGGAGGGTTTTTATAGGGGAGTTTGGATGACTTTGTTTTTGATAGCTAATAATCATGAGCCTGGCTTTTTAGACAAAGAAGTTGAAGCTATTAAGGATTTTCAGGAAAAGATGAAGGAGAGAGAAAATGGGAATGCCTAAAGTTGATTTTGATGCAATGTACGCAGAAATAGAAAAAACAGATCCTACAGCAATGACTGGGTATGGAATAGCTATGAATGAAAAGACAGTTAAGATTATGCAAAAGCATGGTTATTTGCAAAAAGAAGAAAACAGGAAAGAGGCCATTCAGAGTAATAAGGAATTGCTAAAGAAATTCAAGAAATTTTTAGAAGGAAGGAAAAATAAGGATAGGATTTATTCTGATATTAATTGGTATTCTAGATGTAATGAGTGGTCTGGACATGTTTTGAAGTTTGATGATATGGATGAAGAGCATTTTAATTATATTCTATTTAACAGAGCAATAAGAAAAGTTATGGGAATGAGTGTTAAGGATTATCTAGGAGTTATGGATTCTCTTGCTATTTTTGGAGAGTTTTTAAAACAAGAAGGTTCAGAGAATGCTGAAGTATTTTTAAAAGTTGCTAGTCAAAAAGATAAAATGAAAGAAAGATTAAGTGAACATGAAAAGTTAGGTGATCTTTGTGAGGAAGGGAAAATAAGCGAAGAAGAATTTGGTGAAAAATCAGAAGAGTTGTTTGGGTATGGTTATATGGAATAATAAGAAAAACAATTATACTTTTAATGCTTCTATGGGGTATGATAAATAACAAATTAATAAAGAATTATTTTGATTGTAAATACAAATCTTTTTTGATTAATGAAGGATGTGTTGAAAAGAAGAGTGAGTTTCAAATCATGAAAGAAAGTCAATTTGAAAAATATAAGCGATCTTTTCAAAAGTATATTTTAGACAAATATGGTGAGAAAAAGGTTTCTTTTAACTTACAAAATATGGCAAAGATAAGAAAGCCAATTGTGTTCTCTTTCAACTTAAATATAAGAAGTCTGGATTTTGACATAACTTTAGATGGTCTTCAAGTAGTTTATAGAGGTTCAAAGAAAAGTTACACTCCTATTTTATTAGTGGCAAGTGAAAGATTAAGCAAAAGAGATAAACTTTTTCTTGCTCTTCAATGCCTTGCACTTTCTAAGATCATGGGAATAAACTTTGAATCGGCTAGGCTATTTTATGGAGCCAAGTTTAGAACTTTAAAAATTTCCATAGCAGATTATTATGCCGAAGCATTAATTATTCTAGAAGATCTCTGCAAAATATTAGAAAATAAATCTGAACCACCACTTATTAAAATAGATTCCTGTAAATATTGTGGATTTGAAAAGTCATGTCATTCTAAACTTGTTGAACAAGATCACATAAGTCTTCTTAGTGGCATAAGGGAAAAGGATATAGAAAAACTTTCAAAAAGAGGTATTTCCAATATAAATCAATTGTCCTATACTTTTAAACCTAAAAAGAAAAATGAATGGGTTTATGGTGACTCTCATCCTTTTTATGCTTCCTTGCAAGCCTTAGCTATAAGGGACAATAAGGTTTATGTTTATGATGATGTAAATTTGCCAGAGTCTAAAAATCAAATTTTTGTGGATATAGAGGGCAATTCTAATGGATCTTTTGCTTATCTGATTGGTGTGATAGTTAAAACAGGAGATAAAGAAAAGAAATATTCTTTTTGGGCAGATAATACCAAAAAGGAAAAAATAATCTTTAAGAAATTTAGAGAATTAATAAAAAGTATAGAAGATCCTCATTTATTCTTTTATGGTAGATATGATTATAAAATTTTTAAAAGAATTATTTCCAATATTGGGGATAAGAAATTTAAGGAAGTTATTGAGAATCATTCTACGGATGTTCTTAAATCAATAAGAAGCAGGATATATTTTCCGACATATTCTAATGGGCTAAAAGAGATATGTAAATTTTTAGGTTTTAATTGGTCAGAAGAGAAATCCTCGGGGATACAAAGTTTGATTTGGAGATGGAACTGGGAAAATAATCATGATGATAAAATAAGGCAAATTTTGATAAATTATAATTTGGAGGACTGTATGGCATTGATTAAAGTTGTCGACTTTCTTAATTCTTTATCCGATAAAATTTCAGCAAAGAAATCAATAGGTAATTCTGGAGATATTTTTTTAGTTAAAGACCTTGAAACTGGAAGAAAAAGAAAATTCAAAAATATGATTTATGCAAATAAAGATATAGAGATTATAACGAAGGGTGCCTATTTTGAATATCAAAGAGATAAAATATTTTTTAGAACCAATAAGACCCTTAAAAGAGTTAAGAAAACAAAAATGCGGAAACCAAGGGGCCTATTTAGAGTTAATAAAAAGATAATCATTGAAGATGAAAAATGTCCAGAATGTAAAAGTAAGAATCTTTTTAGATATAAAAATAAAGAATACACTAAATTATATTTGGACTTGGATTTTTTTAATTTTGGGATCAGAAGAAAAATAATTTCTTATAAAGCGTTGCTTCATCGATGCCTTGATTGTAAAATAAAATTCTTACCCGAGAAGTTTAAGAAAATTTATTTATACACTCGTAGAGATTTTATAAATCCTAAGAATTATGTTCGTAAAAAACAGGCTGGATGGGGGCACAATCTTTTATCTTGGGTGACATATCATAATATTGTAAATAAAACTACTTTTAGAGGAATCGGGAAAAACCTTTTGAATTTTTTTAATCTTTATGTTGGACATAGGGAGATTTGGTGGATGAAAATGGTAGCCTCTCAATATTACCAAAAGACTTATGATAATATTCTTAAAAAATTAGTTGAAGGGCACCTTATTCATGCAGATGAAACTAAAGTAAAACTAAGAACGAATAGTGGTTATATTTGGGTTTTTACTAATATGGAAGAGGTATTATATTTATATAAACCAAATAGAGAAGCTACATTTCTTCATGATTCCTTAAAGAAGTTTAAGGGCGTTTTAGTTACGGACTTTTATACTGGTTATAATTCTTTGAATTGCCCTCAGCAAAAATGTTTAGTGCATCTAATAAGAGATTTAAATGATGATTTACTGAAGCATCCTTTTGATGACGAAATTAAGTGGATAGTTACAGAATTTGGAAGTTTATTAAAAAATATAGTTTTAACTTTAGATAAGTTTGGTCTAAAGAAAAGATTTTTATCTAAACATAAGAAAGAAGTTAATGGGTTTTTTAAAGAACTAAAAAAGAAAAAAATGTCTTCAGATGTTGCTGGCAAGATTAAGAAAAGACTCACAAGTTATCAGAAAGAATTATTCTTATTTCTTGATTATGATAATATCCCTTGGAATAACAATAATGTTGAATATGCAATAAAACATTTTGCAGAATACAGACAAAACTTAAAAGGTTCAATAACTGAAAATGGATTGAATGCTTATCTCATCCTTTTGAGTATCTATCAGACCTGTAATTATAAGGGGATAAACTTTCTTGATTTTTTACGATCTAAGGAGAAAGATATAGATTCTTTTATTTTGAAAAATAAGAATAAACAGAGGAGAGGAAGTTTTCAAGATTATGATCAGTTTTATTCTTATAGAAAATTGATTAATTAATTTCACAAACCCTAATCCCGTGCCCACAAACAATCTCAATCCTCCTTTCATCTCTGAAATCTCTTAATAGTTTCCAACAGCATTCTTTTTTGATACTAAACTTCCTACAAATTTGTAGTTTAATTTTCGGAAAAGAAATAATGTTATTTCTATTAGGCCTTAATTCTTTCAGTTTTTGGAATGCTAGCTCGTTTAGGTCCATCCGCCTTTTTATTTTTTTCATTATTTTGCTTAGCTCGTTCTTCCCAATATTCAACTACTTCCTGATACCATTCCCACATTTCTCCATTATTTTTTTTAAGAAG
>JAHIVR010000011.1 GCA_018816625.1 Nanobdellota archaeon
AATTTTAATTCTAATTGTTTTGTTTAGCGGTTGCTCTGAGACTAATGGCGGTCAAGCAATAAAGTCACTAAATGATAAGAAAGTTAGTCAACCTGTAAAAGCCTGCAAAACTTTTAATGATGTTTTTAGTTCAAGCGATGATGCTTTGACTTTAACTGAAAAAATTATTTCTTCTGATGTTTGTTCAAAAGATCTGGAAAGACTTGTGGAAAAAAGAAAAGCGCTTTTAGTTAATTTGATTGAATCAGATTCAGCTAAAACTTTAGAAGTTAAAGAACTGCCTTCAAAAATAACAAATAAAATTACTAGTAAAGGGCTAATTGAAGAAAGAGGAACATTTACCGGCAAAATTGAAGTATTGCATCAAGATGATTTTGAGAATCCAGAGAATTCAAGATATATATATTATCTTAACTTAAATAATGAGAAATTTGAACTTTTTTCTTCAGAAGAGTTTCCTGTTTTTATGTCAATGATTGAAGTTGAGTTAAGTGGAATAGCTTTAGATAATAAAATTTTTGTTGAATCTTCTGACAGTTCTATTAGAGTGATTTCAGATCCTCTAAATTCAAAAAATAATAATCTTGGTCCTCAAAATACTATTGCAATCATTATGATTACAGATGAAAATACAAATAAACCAATAGACCCACAGAAAGTAGAGTATGATATTTTTGCAGATGAATTAGGAACATTACAAAACTATTACAAGACAATTTCTTTTGATAAAGTTTCTTTTGTTGGCCAAGTTGTTGGGCCATTTATTGCTCCTTGTGAATCTAATTCTGTAACAGCTTGGGAGGTTGCAATAGAGGCAGCAGATGGAAATGTTTTTTTCCCTGACTATAATAGATTCATTCTTGTCCAAGGACAGGGTTGGGGTTGTGGAGTTGGGCCGTCGTCAACTCTTGGAAAAGTATTAGTTGATACTCCTGATGGGCAAGTTTTTGCTAGCAAAGCAATAGTAGGTCGAGGAGGAGGGTTTGCTACTAAACATGAATTAGGCCATAGTTTTGGTCTCCACCATTCAAATTATTATTCTTGTGAAAGTGCAGCAGGAGTTCTTGTTCCTTTTTCCTTGGAATGCAATTCAACAGAGTATGGTGATTTTTATGATGTTATGGGAACCCCTATAATAGGAACTGGTGAGGGGGTGCATTTTAATGCAGCACACAAGGATGCTGCTGGATGGCTGACCAGAGAAAATACTGTTACGGTTACTAAAGGTTCTTTTTTGCTTAAGCCATTGGAATTAATTCAGCCTGTTGGAGATATTCAGCAAATTAGAATTCCAATTGATTTTGAACCTAGTTTTTATGCAGGAGTAGATGAGTTGTATTATAGCATTGAGTTTAGACAACCTTTGGATTATTATGATACTGCCCTAAGTTTAATAAATCCAGACGTGTTTAATGGAGTATTAATTCATATTGCTGAGTTGAAAGAAGATGTATACACTAGCAAACAAACAAATCTTTTAGATATGCATCCAGAACAACAGTTCCAGGAGCAACTAAATGTCGGGGAAAGTTTTATTGATGAAATAAATGGTTACAAGATAACTTTAGAAGATATTAATCCTGAAGGGGCTTTAGTAAATATTGAACAAGTTCCAAAAATCTTGGAAAAAGAAAAAGCCCTTGTATATTATGATTTTGATAATGCTTTAATTGATAGAGCTGGTTTTATTAAAGACGGGGTCTTTGGAAAAAATAATACTGGGACGCCAATTTTTGCTGAAGACGCTTTATTTTTTGATGGAAGTAAAAATAATTATTTAGAGTTTGGTAAATTCCCTAATGTTTATATTCAGAAAAACAATGAATTTACTATTTCTGCTTGGATAAAATTTACAGACTATTTTCCTGGTTCAATTTATGAAAAAGCATTTTATAAAGTTATGGAGTTAGCTGCAAATAAGGAAATTAAACTAAATTTGGATTTAACAGACGGAGTTAATCCAATTACTTTGACTGTGTCTTCTGATGAAAGTTTATCTAAAGTTGATTGGCATCATGTTGTTGGAGTTTTTGGAAATCATAGAATGGCAATTTATATTGATGGAGTTGAAAAAAATAGTATTGATGTTCCTAAAGGATATTATATTCAAAGTTATGGTGGGGAAGGAAGTGTAGGAAATAATTTAATGGCTTTATTAGATGAATTCAGCATTTATGCAAAGTCTTTGAGTGAAACAGAAATTAATGAAATTTATAATAAAGGAAGAGATGTAATTTTATCTCCTCAATGCGGCGACACCCAGCCAGATGGAGCAGTAAACATAGGCGACATAGTTTACCTGTTAAATTACATTTTCAAAGATGGGCCAGAACCTTATTCAATGTATGCGGCAAATGTTAATGGAGATGACAAAGTAAATGTAGGAGATTTAGTATATCTAATTAATTACATTTTTAAAGGCGGAGCAGAACTAAATTGTGCGCCGGCAACACAAATCGACCCAAACCCAACACAAGGAATTACTTATCAAGAAGTTATTGGAATGATGAACTAAAAAATTTAAGTAGATTATTAAGTTTTTTTTAGAATTTTTTTACTTCTTTTACTGCCCATTCAATTAAATCTGATGTGATGAATAGAGAGGAATCTGTTTTAAGTGCTTTAAGTGTTTCAATTGTTTCTGTTTTTGAAAGGATTTTTTCTCTAAAACACCTTAACAAAATTGCTATTGTTCCATGAACCTCTAATTCAAAACTTTTTGCAAAAACTCTTGCTTCAAGGTCATCAGTAAAAAAAAGTTTTATTCCTTTCTGTCTGCATAAAGCAATAGAAGATGCTTCGCCTAAATCCAGTTCATGTTTTTCTGCAATAATTTTTGTTATGTCCTTGTGTTTTCCGTCAAGGCCTTCAATTGCAAAATTGGCGGGTTTTTTAAAGTTTTTTGTTTCTTCTGAAACTTCGTTTGAAATAAATATTTTTTTAAACAAAGAAAAGCATTTTTGTTTTTTTAGTTCTGATAAATGGATTACTGGTCCTGCATCAAAGACTGCTTCTTTAATCTTTGCCATGCAGACCCCATTTGACGTCCTCTTTTATTGCTGATTCAAGCATTTCCATTTTAACTGATTTTATTTTATCTCTTATTGCATCTCTGATGAATTCTGATTTGTTTGCATACCATCCTTCATTAATTATTTCTTCCATCTCGTAAGACAGTTTTTCAGTTATTTTGGCAGGAATAGTTTCCATAACATCACCAAAATAGTATTACTATGGTAATACTTTTAAACATATTGTTTTTTTGAAAATAAAAA
>JAHIVR010000074.1 GCA_018816625.1 Nanobdellota archaeon
AATTCTTTTATTTTTACTCTTAAATCTGGCCCCAAAACAAAATTTATCACATCCTCAACTTCTTCTCCCATCCCATCATACCCAATTATTTTTAAGTCATAATTTCCTAAAGAAAAAGCACTCAAATCCAACTTAGCAAGAACAGATTTATTTACAGGCAAACTTCCTCCATTTTCCAATACAACCCCCGCATTTGTCCATACAGAATCCTCCTTTTTCTTGTAATGAATTTGATAATTACTAAATAATGAATCTGAAGCGAATCCTTCTGTTGCAGAACCAATTATATCAGCCATTCCATCTCCTTTTAAATTTCTATCAATAAACAAATCTACCACTGGTTTTTCTGGTTCGGGAATTTTTATTTTAGTTTCTGGGTCCCCAAAAAGGGTAGATTCGTAATAAACAAACCTCATGGTAGCAGACCAGCTAATAGAATATTCCTCATAAAAAGTAGGCCCTTCTCCTGTTGCAAGTCCTATTAAAGAATCTATATTATCTTCTTTTGAGTCCTGTTGAGCTTTTCCAATATTATATATTCTCTCACCATATAAAGCATCAATAAACTGCCTATGAAATCTTTCAGATGGACCATCTGTGGTATACCAAGACCCCCACCCAAATCTTGTATTTGAAATATATGCAAAGGCCTTGTGAGGATCTAAAACAAGATGCTCCATAAAAGAATCTGAAAAATATCCTATATTATCGAAAGCCCCAGGATAGCAACCCTGACTATATCCCAAAAAATAATTATCATTAATTATACTATCTAAAGGTGTTCCATAAGGACAATATCCAGAACTACCAAAAGGATCATTACATATTTGCATATTAATAATAACATTTGAATGCCCAAGATGATTTATCATATGCGTGTTGTCTTCATTTAGTTTGTCTATAATATCAACCCCATTCCACTCTCCATCTTTCTCATACAAACTATCAATATTATAAACAGGAGGCATTCCGGAGGTGAGATAACCTTGTTCTACAGACCCTTCATGAACCTCTTCCATAGCTTCTTTTGCGTAATCTGCGATTCCTTTAAAACCAAGATATTCACCGACCATTAGAACATTTGACAAATATTCCCCACTTGATTGATAATATGCAATTGTTTTCTGAACAAAGTTATTGACTTCATTTTCATTATCTACTGGAACTCTTCCAACATAAACCTCTGCCAATAAATCAACATCCCCACCACCAATTCCATCATCTGAGGTTCCAAATTCACCATTACCATTTTCATCATAACTTCCCCCTAAGCATGCATAATAAATATCAGAAAGAATTTTAACCCTAGAGGGAGCCGCCATATCTGTAGAAAGATACTTAGAAGGGATTATTTTTTCTTCTGTTTCATGATCTATTCCCCAAATTCCTTCTTCAATAGCATAATCCGCATCTCCTCCAAGAACAACATATTCTGTATTCCAAGTCACATATGCATCCCTAATAAAATTTCTTATTTTTGCAGCATCGTCATTATGTCCATAAATATCACAATTAGAATCAGAAAAATCCATTCCAACACTCTGGCCCAAACCTACAACATAAGAACTATCACACTCATAATCTGGTTCACCAAGTATCTCTTCTTTTGTAACAATTTTAGCAGTTATTGGATCTTCATCCCTACAAATTTTGTGTTTTATTAAACAAGAAAATAAAGTGCAAGGATCTGCACAATTTCCATCCCATACTCCTTTGAATTTATCTTCAGTGATAATAACATACTTATAATCTTCACTAGAAGTTGCAATTGCACTGCCTGTGCCTTCTAAAACAAAGTTGTTTGTTTGATAACTTTCTATTGATTTCATATATTTAACATCTTTGTAATTAACAACATTACCTATTCTCTCATCAATTTCTGGAGAATTTTTTGGATTTTTTATAGCATCAGCCAAATTTAAATTAACACTAATACTAAAATCATAAATTTTCAATTCTCTTGTGATAGGATTATATTTAATAGGGTATGTATTCAACACAAGAATACTTCTTCCATGTAAATTCTGAACAGAATAACTATAATCCAAATCCGGCCATAGCTGATCCTTTATTATATTTTGATCCATCTCAATTGGCTGAAAATATTCAACTATCAACTCACCATTTTCATCAAGAAAATATTCGGGAATCTTCCCATCAAATTTTTTATATAATTCATTATAAAGTTCATCTTTTTCAACCTTTGATAATTCCTCTGCTAGAGGCAAATAACTTAAAGGAAAAAGTCTGCTTCCAATTTCAATTTCTTTATCTAAAAGTGTTGTTTTTATAAGATTTTTAGAAATAACTATCGAGCCCACGCTTTTTCCATTAGGCACCAAAATATTTTCAGTGAAATAAGGAAGACGTGGTTTTCCAGGTTCACTTATTACTGGATTATCTCCAACTCTTATATAACTAATTTTATCTGTTGTTGAAACCCTTATAGAATCTTCATCAATATTTTCTTGTATAGATAAAACATTCTTTTGGTCTTCCAAAACTCTTGAAAAAAATCCAGTAACATCACTCCTGCTTTCTTCAAATGAAAAAATAAAAACCAACTCCAAAACAACAACAGCTAATAAAATCATATTAAGAAACTTTTTTGTTTCATTACCTCTTTTCATAAAATATTTAGGAAAATTTCATATAAAAATATATCTATGTTGGGTTGTTTTAACCCCCAACATCCTTATTCTAAAAAGTAAACAATCCCTCCCTAAATAATAACTCATTCTTATAGTAAAAATAGCTTAAAATACAGGATAGAAACTAATACCTGAGACTGTCCGATAATTCAGCTGAAAAATGGGGATCATCCCTTTTCTAGGATAGGTCTCAGACAGCCTCGGTAAAGTAAGGTTGAACAAAAACACCCCAAGTTAACTCATTTTTAATAACCCAAAAATTATAGCTCCTGTTATTGCCCCTAATCAAGCCAAATTTAATTGTCGGACAGTCTCACCTGATTTTTTAGACTCTACACAAAAAACCTAGAGTAAGACTTACTTTCTCGCTGTCAATCTACCTAAATTGTATCCTAAATTCCTTGCAATTGTTTTTAATTCTTGGTTTACAAAGCTCTTTCTATTTTGGTAACCTGAGAAACCTTCAACTACACTTAATGTTGGGTTATCAATTCCACTTAATAGTTTGACTTCCGGAGTAACCAACATTGCTATAAAGTCCCTATCATGTTTAAGCTGCTCTTTAATTCCATCAATATCCCCTTGAGAAAAATGTCTAGCGTAATAATTCCCAAATCTTCTTATTGTTCCTTTTGAATGTGTGTGTAATTTGATAAACTGATATCCCGGATTTCTTCTAAAAAACTTATTGGCTATTTCGATTCTCTCTGGAGATGCCTGAACATGCCCAACATTTCCAACACCAGTCATAAATAGACCATCAACTGGACAAGAATCTCCCATTCTTTTATATAACAGAATTCCATTTACTTCTTCCACTAGTCCTGCTAAATTATCTAGTTTTTCATCCATTTCTTTTGGGAGTAATATTTTTCTTACCATGATAATCACTAACATGGGGCATATTTAAACTTTTCTATAGTAACTACTATATAGTAACTATAGATATTGCTAAATTATCAAAAATAAACAATTAGATGATTTTAACTAGTCCACCTTATATGGTAACCAGATCTCCTCCTTCTTTTCTTATCTCTACTTCCCTTAGGTCTGCCTAATTTCTTACCTAGTGCTCTTGCTCTAGCTAAACCAGAATTAATTCTCACAATGGTTAATTCCCTTTCATATTCAGCAAGAACCATAAGTATATGTAAAAACATTCTACCTTCCGGAGTTGTTGTATTTATTGCTTGAGTTATAGAAATAAAATGAATCTTTTTCTTTTTGAATTCTTCAAAGAGTTTAACCAAGTGAGATAAGCTTCTTCCAATCCTATCTAATTTGTAAACTATTATTGTATCAAAAGTTTTATTTCTCATATCTTGGATGAGTTTATCAAATTCAGGCCTGCTTGATTTAGAACCACTTTCTCCAATATCTTTATACTCTTTAGCTATTGGAATGTTTTCTCTTTCACAATAATCTTGTATTGCTTTTTCTTGCATTCCTGTACTCTGCTCATTTGTACTTACCCTATAATATACTCCTGCATTCATTGTTCAGACCCCTCCTTATACAAAAACAGCAATAAAGGCATAACATCTTCTTTCTCTGCCCTTAATTTTTTTAACACTTTTTCAAATTCAGGTATATCTCTAAAAAATTTTAACTTATAAGAAAATGAGGATCTCTTCTCCTTTAGTTCAGGAAATTCATCAAAGAGTTCCTTCTTTAGTTTAATAACATTCCATGCTTGAGCACTTTCGTTATAAATGACTTTTCCATTGCTATCAATTATTTTTCTTGGGGTGAGTGTTTTCTTTTCCATCATAAAACTCACCCCTCAGTTAATGATCTAAAACTTCACAGATATATAAAGGCTAAGTTTACAAATGTATAAAAGAATGCAATAATCCTTATAAAGACTAAAACGTGCTTAATTTAAACCTTAGGTCTGGGAGAAAGAGTTCTGATACAATATGAAAAATGGTCAAGGACAAAAAAATATTCTTAGATTACGGGGGTCTTATTTGTGATTATCAGTTCAACAGAAGAACTTTGTTTAGAGCTCATAGACTTGCTTTAGATTACCTTAATTCTCAAAATGGGCACAGAATAAGTTTAGATCGGCTTTCACAGGCACACGATAAAACAATTCAGGCTTATCTTCAGGCAAGAAACAGAAATAATTCAGAGTGGACAATGGATAAAATTATGGAAATGATTCTTTCTGATTTAGGATTAAATGGAAATGTTCATTTATCAAGAGTTTCTGATATTTACAAATATAATGATCATGATTCTGAACCTTATCCAGATACAGAAAGGGTTTTATCTGAATTATCTAAAAGAAGAAAATTAGGAATAATATCAAATCTTCCACATGATTCTGAAATTGAAGAATTAAGGGCATTTGGTTTAATTGATCATTTTGATTCTATAACACTTTCTTATCAAGTAGGATTTAGAAAACCCCATCCTGCTATTTACCAAGAAGCATTAAGAAGTGCAGGAGTAACGCCTGAACAAAGCTTTTTTATTTCTCATGATCAAGAAGAAACAGAAGGGGCAGAAAAATTAGGGATTGAAAGTCTTTTAGTTAAATCTATCAAAGAAGTGATAGGAGCCGTATGAAGATAATTTATACAAATATAAGTCCTGTAACAAACACCTACACAAATATTAATCATATATTTTATTTAATGAAACAAAAACCCCAAAAGATTTACATTTGTGTCTGGGATAAATTTGTTTATGAACATCCTGTTTTTGAAAAGAATTTGGGAAACGATGTCAATAAAAAAGAGAAATTAAAGGAAAATGTTGAGATATTAGAAAAATTAATGACTTACCTTAAAATGGATTATAAGATAATCTATCTTTCAGAAGCAATAAACAGGCTTTTCAGTAATTCGCACTATCTTTCAGAGTTTCAGGATATTCTTTCGAAGATTAAAGTAGAAAACCTAAAACAGGGGTGTGAAATTGAATATATTCCTTTTAATTGTATTAGCTTGTCAAGAATAAATTATATTATTTCTGATTATCTTATTGC
>JAHIVR010000225.1 GCA_018816625.1 Nanobdellota archaeon
ATATCAATTATTCCTTCTTTGATTGCATCAGTTAACGTCATGATGAAATGAACCTTTTTGATGTGATCAAAGAATTTAACAAGTTTTTTGTCTATTGATACGTAGCCACCACCTTCTAGTCTCTTCCAGTTTACAAAGTCATAGGAACATTGGTCAAAGTAATATTTAGTAGTATCTGGTAGTTCCGCTAATGGATCAGTGGTAAAAACTTTATGGTCTTTGTCCCACTGGCACATTGTGAGCGATCTATATATTTGGCTGAAGGTAGCAGCGGCTACTACGTCTGTATTCGAAGAGATAACAGTAGTTTCGTCCTCATCATCCTTGTATGGAGTTTGATGTACCATATAACCAGAATAGTAGGCTTCCACGTCACACTCATCCTGAATGTTTTTATTCACATCGCCTGTATGCCTCTTTTGATTGTTGGAATAAAATCCCCACCCTACAGGTTCGATTTCTTCAATGGCTTCGATCTTGAGAGGATTACAGGTCACTTTGTAGAGAATGTCTTCAACTAACTGACGCATATGAAATGAAGAGAAAAAGTCTAGTAGATTAGATAAACCTTCTTTGAGTATATCTTCTGTTGATCCAAAGAATAGTACATTATTCTTGGGGTCGTATGCTGCCCACAATGGGTTGTTATGTCTCCAGAGATATACCACATTCGGTTCGTCCTCCTTGATTATAGCAACAGCAGCTGACCCCTTGAGAGCTTTCAACCCTTCTTTTAATCCTTTCTTTTCAATATGTGACAGAAGGATTTCAGAATCGACTGTCCCCTTATATGGATAATCCTTAATCCTATCCATACTTGAACAAGTTCCATTGTGAACCATAATGTACTTCTGTCCGATGATCGGGTGATTGTTGTTATTGTCTTTCTGATGCCCCTGAGTTGCCAATCGAGTATGTCCTAATACGATCTTTGCTTTATCGACATCTTTCTTCAATCCTTTGTAATGCTTCACTATGAACTCATCTGCTGGTATATCTTCCTTAATCACCTTAGTCCTCGTTGTTCCAACTACAGCAACACCAGTAGCATCCGTACCTCTGGATGAGGAGACATATAGCAGATCACCAAGCATCACATAGTTATCATCTGATGGTTTATCACAGACAAACCCAATAATTCCACACATGTATTATCTCCTTCCCAGCTGTATGATTAGGTTTTTAAGCACACCCTTGAAGTCTTCACAGAATTTCGCTCTACCTGTCATATGAAACCACCCTGCTGGAAGGCTAATCAATTGACGTGTTTGACCACGGGGAAGTTTCTCAGTCACCTGCAATTCGGGTAGGAAATGCTCCTCAGCAAACTTCGCTAAATCATGAGTATATTCTCTCTTAAGTCCAAATGTTGACATAGTATCTCCATTAAACCTAATCTCCAACCTCACGTTTTTCTTTAGTTTAGCATTTACTGGAGTGAAATAACCGCTAAGCCATGAGGATTGTGTGAGAATATCAACAGTGAACTCCTTCTTTATAGTTTCTATCTTCCATTCCTTAAAAAGATCTTTCTGTTGAAGCTCTACCTTCTCTCTCTTAGATACAAACAATTTGATAAAGGTCTCAATTTGATCTTTGTAAGCAGAGTATAACGGTATTTTACGATAATCATCCACTGTTATATGGCTATCACTTCGTTTTCTGTATCCGCAATATTTCCATGACTTTATGATAGCATAGGAGGTAGATAGAATAGCTGCTGTTATATCTTCATTGACAATGAAAGATGGGAGAGGTCTCCATTCACAACCATGTGGTTGTTCACGTAAGTTTCCTCCCTGACCTTTTTCCCAGTTGGGTCTCTCATTCTGACTCCTTCTGTCTGATTGAAACGCAAGAACAGGTGTGGCCACCATATCATACAGCATGTCCTTGGCTTCTTGGGTTACTCCCTTAATGCCAAAGTGGATATGCCCACCAGTGGTCACGTTAACCCCACCACCTACATATATTTTATTCCCTTGCATACAAGGTAGTCCATTCATTCGACGTACTAACCTTTTGATATTTCTGGTTAATCCCAATGGGCTTC
>JAHIVR010000075.1 GCA_018816625.1 Nanobdellota archaeon
GGATTTTTTTATATCTTGAAAGAATGATTGAGGTAAATGATAATGAAAGGAGAATTAAATAAACCACTTATTATAAGCAGTTTAATGTTTTTATTAATGGCTTATGTTGGATATGTTTTTATTAATGTCCTTCAAAATTTAAATTATGATAATATTTCACCCTTAGTTGGGATGTCTATGTTGATATTTACAGTTATATGGATATTTGGAACAATTATAATTCCTGTGAATTATATGTAGCTAATACTAAGGGAGGTTAAAAATGGATAAATATACAATGAAATTGTTAGTAATCACTCTGTTTGTCACCTTATTTATTTCAGGCTGTATGATAATCCCTGATTTTGGAGTGTTTATTGATGGTATGGGTTTAACAGTGTTGTTTTGTGGACTTTTTTTTATTATGACAACATTTTTTGAAGATAGGTATAAATGAGAATGAATGAAATTATTGTAATGTTAGGAATGTGTTTTATTATTTGGGTGATTGTTTTAATGATTTTTGATGAACTTAAAAGATTAAATAAATCACTCCCAAAAGTTGAATAAATGAGGTAATCAAAATTACTACGATAAATGGCATAATCTTTCATAACACAGATTATACTTTGAACAGATTAATTAAAATCTTGAAAGAGAAAGGGCATTATTACAAGTGCCGAGTTTGTGGAAGAAGATTTGTAAAGAAAGAGGATGAATTGTGCAAGAATTGTCGGTATTTTTCTGATTTGAAATACAAGGAAAAGGAAGGAGGTTAAGAATATGAGTTATTTGCGAGCAGGTTCAACTTTAAGGTTTGTTGAAGGGGAAAGCGAGGATTATGTGTTCCCAACAAGCTACAAGAAAGGCAAGAAAACAAAGTTAATGATAGAGGACTATGGAAGCATTACTAATGAGGGGCTTGTTGAGTTGTTTTACAGATATATTGAGGCTTTTGACTCTTTATGCCCAGAGTTTGACAATACCTTGACAGAATACTTATTGAAGAGACTGGCAGAGAAATTAAAGGTTAAGTTAAGGAAAAAACCTTTGACAAATGAACAGGTTATTAAATTAATGATGAAAAAATGCAGGAAGAAATAATTGTTTACCATTGGACACTGGACATATAGGCGTAAGGTTTATATATAACCTAATACTTACAATAAGTATATTAAATATAGTAAGGGAGTTAAAATGAGGAAAAAAACAATAACAATAAAGGAGTACCAAGAAAAGTACATAGTGAAAAATTCACTTAATTTAAGTAGGTTTGTTCAAAAAAAATTAGATGAACTTATTAAAAATGTAAAGAGGTAAAAAATGGAACAAAGTAAAGAATTGAAAGCAATTGTAAATGCAATAGATAAGTGGGTGAAAAAGCATAAAGGCAATGTTAGTTTTTTTGGAGATTTTATGGCTTTTGAGGGCGAAGAATTTGAAGTAGTTGATGATATGGTAATATCTTATGGGTTAGAAGATGTAATAAAAATAGGGATGAAAGAGTTAAAGGAATTAATAAAAAAAGAAAAAGACAAGGATGGATTTGTGAATATTTGAAAGTGGAGGAAAATAAGATGAAAAGACTAAGAATAAAAGTGTATACAACCCAATTAAAAACAGAAAATGGAAACATTGGAGCAAGAAGTGAAATGCTCAAATTAAATACAGTAATTGAAAACTACAATAGCTCTGAAACAGAAAAAGGCAAAAAGAATATAACCCTATACAAGATTAAAGGATTAAAAGGTTGGTTAAGGCATAAGTATATGGATTATTATCTCAAGAAAGGTATTGAAGTATGTTATTCTTCATCAAAAGAAAATTATAAGGATAGAAAATTAGAGATACCAAAAGGATTTCACTTACTAGGAGAGTGTAAAGGAAAGTGTCCAATATATAAAATATTTGGTGGTATTGTAACAAAGAAAGAGGCGAGTTCGGAATTATCAAAACAATCAAGAATAAATGTTTGGTGTAATGGAGTTCTAAGCAAAACCCATTTTGATAAATTAAAAGAGAGAAAATTAAAGAAATATCTTAAATCAAAATATAATGTTATGAGTTACAACTCAGAAAACTCCCTTTGTTTGGGAACAGATGGGCAAGGCATACAGAATTTTGGAGAGAAATTTGTTTCTGGAGATTTTGAGTTCTTTATTGATGTTGATAAATTAGATAATGAAGAACTAAAAACTTTGATTGATGTTTTGTTGAACACAGACTTAAAATTAGGCAGAGGAAAAACAAGAGGGTGTGGGTTTATAGAAATAAAGCAGATAAAATATGAAGATGTTGTTATAAAAAACAAAATAAGAGAAGA
>JAHIVR010000076.1 GCA_018816625.1 Nanobdellota archaeon
AAATCTTGTAACTTTTCCTTTTTAATAATTGTTGTGATTAGATTTATAAATAGGATTCACTTGTTTTAAGTAATTAAATTTAAAAAAGATTGTCTAAGCGTGGTCAATCTAAAGAGGAGATAAAAGATGTGTTGGTGTAAATGGTGGGGAATTCTTTTGTTGGCGGTGATTGTAGTATTTGATTTGGTAGAGGTTGCTGCATCCAAGTGGTTGATTTTTGGAGCTGCAATAATTTTGCTGATTCATGCACTATTCTGTCATAAGTGTTTTTGTGAAGCTAAGCCAAAAATGAAACCTCAATCTAAAAAACGTAAAAAGAAATAAATTTATTTTTTATTTAATTTTTGTCAGATTACATAAGTAAGCCATTCTGCCCTTTTTTATATTGTTAATTTTGAGCTTGGCTTTTTTGAATATTGATTCTAATTGTTCTTTTGTAAATTGTTCAGATATATTATCTCCTAAACTTTCATCAAAAATTACTGTTCCATTGTCTTTTATTTCTTTTATAGGGGCATTTAATTCACTATAAATTTTGAGTCTCTCTGGAAGTGCATATTCAGAGAATACACTTATAATTATTGATCCATTATCTTTTAGAACTCTTTTCATTTCTTTGAGTATCTTATACTTTTTCTGTGCAAAATTTGCAAAAGTTGTCATACATATAACAAAATCAAATGTTTTATTCTCAAATGGCAGATTTTCTGCTTTTGCTTGAATTATTTTTATCTCTGGATTATTTTTAAAGTTATTTTTTGCATCATTAACAGCTTTTTCATCATGGTCAATTCCAGTTATATTTTTTGTTATATGGGTTATATCATTTAGTGTTCTTCCTTCCCCACAACCTACTTCTAAAACTTTACAATCTCTTGTTAAATATTTTTCTAGATATTCTTTTTCCTCTTTGAACCATCTTTTATATGCGTCAGGTATTTTTTCTAAAACCCCTTTCCAAAAATCTATGTTTTTTTTCATTTGTTTTCTTCCTCTTTCTTTTTTCTGTATTCTTCTATTCTCTCCTTGTTAGTTTCACATTCTGGGTTGAAACAAAAAATCCAGGGGCGTTTGGCCTTTTTTATGGACCTTAGCATAGGATAATTACAGGATTCACATATTTTTTCTGTTTTTTTTATTAAAGAATCTGGTGGAAGACTAAAAGTTGTTTTGCAATTTGGATATGCATTGCATGCTATGAAAGAGCGTCTTGTTTTTCTTGAGTAGGTTATTGCTAAATCTCCGGTTTTACAAACCGGGCACTGGATAATTTTATTTTGTTCTTTTTGTTGTTCTCTTAATTGTTCATTGGCCTGAAGGAGTTCTTGCCCTATTTCTTTTTCATGTGTTTCAAAATCTCTTGCGATAAGGGTTATTGTTTTTTTTGCTTTTTCAATTATTTTATCTTCCTTTGCCTTTAAATCTCCTTTTGCTTGTTGAATGGCTTCCATAGAGTCTTCAAAAGAACGTGTTAACCTTTCATCTATTATTATTGAAGAGTGTTTTTTAAGAGTGTTTATTAGAGATATCCCGAGGGGTGTCGCAGTAATGCTCTTTCCTTCTACATATCCCCTGTCGTAAAGAGTTTCAAGTATGTTTGCTCTTGTGGCTTTTGTTCCTAGGTTTCTTTTTTCAAGTTCAGATATTATTGATGCGGGAGAGTATCTATTTGGAGGCTGTGTTTCTTTTTCCTCTGTTTTCACATTAATTATTTTTACTGGTCCTTCTATGTCTGGGATGTGGGTTTCTTTTAGTTTTGAGGGATAGACCTCCATCCAGGCTTTTTTTGATATCTCTGAGCCTAGTGCAGAAAATTTAAGATCATCTATTTCTGCTGTGACTTTCTTTTTGTCTATGATTGCATCTTCACAGAAAAGAGAGAGGAATCTTTTTGCAATTAAGTCGTATATTCTTTCATCATCTCCAGAGAGTATTTGGAATGTTCCGGTGGGATGTATTGAGGGGTGTGCTGGATCTGATTTTTTTCCTTCTACAGGAGTGTTTCTTTTTATTAATTTTTGAGCGTTGTATTTTGAAGCAACTTTTTTTAGGATGTCTTTATATGCAATTGAAGCTGGGAGTTTTTGGGAAGATGTACGCGGGTAGGAGATTAGCCCTGCAAGATAAAGAGATTGGGCAATTTGAAGTGTTCTTGAAGGGACTAGTCCGTAGAACTTGTAAGCTTCTGTTTGGAGGGTTGTTAGGTTGAATGGGGGGTTTGGTGGAAGAATCTCTTGTTTTTTTATTGTTGATGCCTGTGCGATTTTTCCTTTTAAATCTTTAAATTTATCAAGTTCTTTTTTATTGAATAGGTCTTTGGTGTGTTTTAATTCTAAAACATGATCGTTCTTTACTGTAATAAAAACCTGCCAGTAGGGGGTTGGTTTAAAGACTTGTATTTGTTTTTCTTTTTCTACCACAAGATTAAGTGCTGGGCCTTGCACCCTTCCAATAGACATTATCTTGAATTTTCCTGTTGATTTTATTGCATTCATAAGTGCCCTCGAGAGATTTATCCCATAAAACCAGTCTAAGTAGTGACGAGTTTCTCCTGCTATTGCGTGTCCCCAGTTTATGTTGGGAGTTTTTTCTTCATAGGCTTTATTTAGTTCTGCGTTTGTAAGAGTTGAAAACTTCATCCTATTTGCGTCTTTTTGCCCGGCTATGAATCTTACAACATTTAATCCTATCACTTCTCCTTCTATGTCGTAATCTGTTGCTACTGTAATTGAACCAGCCTTTTTTGCTAGGGCTAATAGAACGTCGTAGTATTTCTTTGTGAAGTCACTTTTTCTTACAAGGTAATTTGGATTCCAAGAGATATCAAATATCGGAATATTTGAACCCGGGTTTTTTTGATGTAATGTGAATAAATGGCCAACTGCACACCCAACAACTAATTCTCTTCCCTCTCTATTTACTCTATAGTACGCAACACCTTTTTCAACCTTTTTTGAGGAGTTCCCAAGGGCTTCTGCAATCTTTTGTGCGGCTTGGGGTTTTTCTGTAATTATGAGTTCGTATCCACCCTCTTTTAAAGAGATTGTTGATGGTTTGAAGGGGGTTATTGGAGTTTTTGATTTTCTTGGAAATTTAGATTTTTTGAAAGGTGTTTTTTTGAAAACTCCTTTTTTATATTGTCTTCTTTTTTTAATTCCAGCAATTTGAGTTTCTTGATTGGTTCTTGGGCTTTTGTAAACTTTTTCTATCGTTCTTTTTGCTCCTGAAACATCTGGAAGAAAACCTTCTACTATTCTTTCCTCCTTTGTTTTTATTTTCTTCTTTGGCATTGGTTTTTGAATTCAAGATGCATTTTTAAGTTTTGTTATTTGAATATCTTGTTTATTTCTTCAAGTCTTTTCTCTGCGCCTATGGAATTATTGAATATTTTATTAAAGATATTACATAACCATTCTGCCCAGTTTTTATCTTTCATTGTATAAAAGATAAATAATTTTTTATCTAATTCTTTTATTCTTCCTGTTGGTTCCTTTATCTCTTTTATCCTTATTATTTTTTTATCTATCACGAATGCCCGGAGGGGGTGTTCATGGTGTCTTATTTCTATAGCATTTTTTCCTAGTTTATGGTTTAGAGATAAGAGTTTTTTTATATTGTCTTGTCCCACTATATCAACACAACATAATACCTTCATTCTAACCCCTTTTTTTATCAGTTCTTCTATTTCATTGAAAATATTTATTTTTCCTTTTTTTAGGTTGAGATAAGAAAGGTTTCCAGAAAAGGATATTAATTCTTTTTTTGTTTGTCTTAGGATATTTACAAGATCTTCTAGGTTTGTTATTTCTTCTATTGATTGTTCTTCCATCCTTGCTGTTTTATTTTTGTCTGCTACGTGTTGGAACAAATCAAATGCTGAGAATTCTTCTTTTCTTCTCGCAGTAAGTATTTGTTTTTCTAGATATTCTTGGAATATGTTTGATGAGCGATTTTCTATCGAGGCCCAAAAAACTACTTTTAAAGCCCCTCGTGTGCCTTCTCTGAAGGTTCTGGTTGAGATTGTTCCAAAGTTTTCTTCAATATACTTGAGGTATCTGTCTGCAGTTCTCCAATTTTTCTTTAGATATTGGGCAATTTCTTGTATGCTTCTTGGTTTTTCATATACAAAATTTTCTATTTTTTTTATTGTTTCGTTGTTTAACATGGTATTTTAAAGAATTGAGAGTATTTAATTGTTATGCAACACTATTGACAAAAATTGTCATGAAAAGTATATCTCTAGTACAACTCTTTGTAAAAACATGAGGAGATACGCTTTGATAGGCGGACCGTGTTGCGGTAAATCTAGTGTTATAAGGGAGGCCGAAAGGAGGGGAATTTTAGTTGTTCCAGAAGTTGCAAGAAGAGTTATTTCTAAGTGGGGGGGTTATCCAACCGAACGTACTGATATAGAAAAGATTCAGAGAGAAATTTTTTTCTCACAAATCTCTGAGGAAGAGAAGATTAAAGCTGGGGAGGTTGCACTCTTGGATAGAGGTGCTATTGATGTTTTAGCTTATTCAAAGATCCAATTTGGAGGGATCCCTTTTGATTATTCTGCCTGCAATCTAGGGGGAAGATATGCTGGGGTTTTTCTTTTAGAAAGAGCCCCTTATGAGGATGATGGTTTAAGAATTGAAGGTGGAGAAGAAGGGGCTAGGATTATGCATGATAGAGTTGTAGAGATGTACGAGGGTTTCGGTTATAAGTTGAAGAAAATACCTCTTATTAAAGATTTTAGTGTGGCACCTGGCAAAAGGCTTGATATGATCTTAAAGGAGGTGGAAAAATGGCCTGCATAGAGAAGATATATAGTGTTTCCGCGTTGATGGGGAATGGCGCGTGCAATGCTCATTGTGATTTTTGTGCTGGAAAAATTCATAGGAGATATTCTCCAAAAAAAGATGGTGATTTGGATGAAGAATTAGTTAAGAAAACTTTAACGGATTGCTATTATGCTGGGGCTAGATCTCTCTCTTTAACGAGTAGTGGGGAGCCAACCTTGTCTCCAGTTTCGGTTTCAAGGGTTTTGGAAATTGTTCATGATTTATCTTTTAGGGGTTTAGATTTTCCCAAGATTAATCTTTATTCTAATGGAATAAGGATAGGTCAGGATGAAGAATTTTGTCAGACTTATCTTGGTTTATGGAAAAGGCTTGGATTAACCAGTGTTTATATTACGGTTCATGATCTTGATGAGAGGAGAAATGCAGAAATCTATAGGATTAATAAATATCCTAGTTTACAAACGGTTTTTGATAATATCCATGGTGCAGATCTTTCTGTTAGATCAAATATTGTTTTGAGTAAAAAGAATATCGGAGATTTTAAAAGATTTAAAGAGATGGTGGAAGGGCTTTTTGATCTTGGGAGTGATTTTATTTCTGCTTGGCCCATTAGGGATGATAATGATGAGGTTAATCTAGATCTTGCTCCAAATAAAGAGGAGCTAACAAGAATGGGGGGTTTATAGAAAAGCATAAATATGGAAATAGGATTCGATTATTAATGGAAGATAGTCGGTTGTTGTATAAGGAAAGTAAAAAACTAACTTTATTTCCTGATGGGACTCTGTCAAATAAATGGTGTAATCATTAAATGAACATAGAGGTAGAGGCTAAAATAAAATTGAGTAAGGAAGAGTTTGATAGACTATCGGATTTATTGGGAGAGCCTGACTTTGTTAACCAAAAAAACTTCATATATAACTTACCTGTGGGCATGGTAAGAATAAGGGAGATAGAAGGGAAGAGGATAGTAACTTATAAAGGAGACATTGAGGGAGAGAAATTTAAGTCTCTTGAGGAGGTTGAATTTGAAACCTATTCCGATTTAGAAAAGATTAGAAGGTTTTTTAATGTCCTAGGGTTTAAAGAGACTCTTGTTTATGAAAAGAAAAGAGCTGACTTTAATTTTGAAAATTGTGTGGTTTCTATGGATATTTTGGGGGAGGATTATTATGTTGAAATTGAAGGGAAGGAAGAAGATATAAAGAGATGTTTGGAGAGGTTAGAATTGGAAAATAAAAAGACAGAAATGAGATCTTATCCAGAGATAGTAGAGTCTAAATCTCAAAAATCTTAGCTTTTCTAGAAACATTGATTACTTTTGTTTTTCCCATGTGTTCTTCAAGACCGGCAGCAGTGTGTATGTGGGAGGAGATTGCAAAATCTGGTTGGAATTTGTCTATGGCTTTTCTTACTGCCTCTGAACCTTCCCATCCTGTGAACTCTGATTTAGATCCTCTTGGGTGTATGTGGGTTACCATTACTCTAGCTTTTTTATTTTTTATTTTTCTGTGGCTTTTATCTAGGAGTTGGAATATCTCTTGATCTGTTATCTGGTGTATTCCCATGTTTGCCGTTCCTGCTCCAAAGAAACCAACATTCCCTCTGACGAAAGAATAGCCGTGGAGGTGTTTTGAGTACGGGGCGTATACTTCTGAGAGGAATGCGGTGGTTGATACTGCCTCGTGGTTTCCTGGAACTATTAAGACGTCTTTCTTTATTTTGGCAAAAGGCCCAACAATATCTTTTAGTGATTCTTCCCCCATTGTTAAATCTCCTGCAAGAATCACCACATCAACATGTTCTTTTTTTGCTCTTTCTGCTAGTTTTTTGACTAATTCTGTGTCTCCGTGAATGTCTCCCACCGCCAAGATTTTAGTCTTTTTACTTAAGCTGGATTTTTTTACAGTTTTTTGGTTTTTTGGTTTTTTCATTACTGATTGATAGATATTTTCATTAATAAATTCTGCGGAAGCATATTCTCCAAAACATTTAAAAAGACACTACTATCTGAATATATACATTAAAGTACATACATCTATCAAATGAAAGACAATTTTGACATCTTTTTTAGGAGAAAGCCAGCTTTGATGTTGGTCTCTTTGAAAAAGAATATGAGGATGAGGTACGGTAGTATTTTGGCTAAAGAAGTTGACTGCACATATAGCCATGCAGTAAAGATTCTGCAGACTTTGAAGATTTTGAAATTGGTCGAGTTTGAAAAAAAGGGGCGAATTAAACTGATAAAGTTGACTAAGAAGGGAAGAGAAGTCGCGGATGCAATTGAGAATATCCAAGCATTGATAAGATAATTCTACTGTCGCCCCAGAATGAGAAATCCCTTAAAAGGGAGTTTATTTTTTTATTTTTAATGATTTATATCTTTTTATCACAATAGATTTTAAAAGCCAAATAAACATCTTTTATCATGCAACGTAAATATATAGTAATAACCGGAGGTGTGTTGTCTGGGTTGGGGAAGGGTATTGCGCTTGCTAGTATTGGGAATATTCTTTCTTCTAATTATAAGGTTGTACCTATAAAATGTGATGGGTATCTTAATGTTGATCCAGGAACAATGAATCCTCTTGAACATGGAGAGGTTTTTGTCTTGGATGATGGTGGGGAGGTGGATATGGATTTTGGCCATTATGAGAGGTTTTTGGGAATTACGTGTAAGTTTGAGTGGAATCTTACCATGGGGAAGGTCTTTGAGAGGATAAGAGAGAAGGAGAGAAGGGGAGATTTTTTAGGGCAGACTGTTCAGATGGTCCCACATGTTTCTTATTTTATAACAAATCATTTTATAGAGGTTGGAGAGAATACGAATGCGGATGTTGTTCTTATTGAGATAGGGGGAACTGTGGGGGATATGGAGAATGAACTTTATATTGATGCTGCGAGGTCCTTAGTTAGAAGGGTTGGTAAGGAGAATGTTCTTTTTGTTCATTTAACTTATTTGCCTATTCCTTACGGAGTAAACGAACAAAAATCTAAACCAACCCAACAAAGTATATCTCTGCTAAGACAGAGGGGAATAGAACCTGAGATTCTTATTGTTAGAAGTTCAGAGATGCTTAATGATAAGACAAAAAATAAGATTCTTTCCGTTGGAAACTTTCAATCTGAAGAGGTTATTACCGGGTTGGATGTGGATGACGTTTATAATATTCCTCTTCTTTTCGAGGCACAAGGAATGTCTCAACTCCTGGCAAGAAAATTACAGCTACCAGTTATTCCAGATTTAACTAAATGGGAGAGTTTGATAAAAAATAAAGAAAATGCACGGAAAGAGATGACCATTGCAATTGCAGGTAAGTATACTGCTTTAGAAGATTCTTATGCAAGCATTGTTGAGGCGTTGAATCACTGCTCTGCTCATTTTGGTGTCAAGATAGATTTAAGGTGGATTGATACTGATAAGAGTGTTGATTTGACTGGAATCTCGGGAGTTATTGTTCCTGGAGGATTTGGTTCAAGAGGTACTGAAGGCAAGATAAAAGTTATTCAGCAGTGTAGAGAGAAAAAGATTCCTTTTTTGGGAATTTGTTATGGTTTACAAATGGCTGTTATAGAGTTTGCAAGAAATGTTTGTGGGTTGAGTGCTAATACTACTGAAGT
Source organism: Nanobdellota archaeon (assembly GCA_018816625.1). Classification (GTDB taxonomy): domain Archaea; phylum Nanobdellota; class Nanobdellia; order Pacearchaeales; family GW2011-AR1; genus JAHIVR01. Next base: position 8,409 of record JAHIVR010000076.1, read on the forward strand.
TGAACTTGGTTGTGCTGATCCTGTTGTGGATATTCTTGAAGAACAAAGAGGGATTATAAACAAAGGAGGGACAATGAGATTAGGGGCTTATTCGGCAATTATTAAGCCGGGAAGTTTAGTTCATTCTTTATACGGGGCTTTAGAGGTATCAGAAAGACACAGGCACAGGTATGAAGTAAATCCAAAATATCACAAAGTTTTATCTGACAAGGGTTTAATTTTTTCTGGTGTGTCTCCCGATGGAAATCTTGTTGAGTTTATTGAACTTGAAAACCACCCTTATTTTGTTGGAACTCAGGCACATCCGGAGCTGAAGAGTTCTTTGTTAAATCCCGCTCCTTTGTTTAAAGGACTTGTTGGGGCAGCAATAAAATATTCCGGATTGTTAGCATAAATTTTATTATTGAACAATATGTTTATATATTTGGTTGGCGAAATAACATTATGGCTAAAAAGAGGATAGAGTATGCTGATGATGATGTTTCTTCCGTTAAGAAACTTTTAATATTAAGAACACCTTCTTTATTTGTTGGATTAATTTTAGGGTTAATAATGTCTTTTGTTATCTCTGGGTTTGAGAGTGTTATTAGAGAGAACATTGCTCTTGCCTTTTTTCTTCCTTTAGTAGTTTATCTAGCAGATGCTATTGGAACTCAAACTCAGACTATTTACATTAGAGACTTGAAAACAGGAAAGGCAGATTTTAAGAAATACCTTATCAAAGAATCGTTTTTGGGATTTGCCTGGGGGATTGTTTTTAGTTTGATTTCATCGATTGTTATTTATTTCTGGTTTAATTCAATAGTATTGGCTTTTGCAGTTGGTTTATCTATGTTTTGTGCAATATTGGTTGCCCCCCTTATTGCTCTTGTTGTAACAAGGATTGTTTCTTTCTATAGGGAAGATCCTGCCATAGCTTCAGGGCCAATTGCTACGGTTATTAGAGATGTTCTTTCTGTAGTTCTCTATGGAATTATCTCTAGTGCTATTATCTTGTAGATTTCTTGTTTTTGTATCATTTCCCCATATAGATAATCTTTTAAACTTTCTAATGAATCTTTATCTTATGGCTCCGTAGCTCGGCTTGGTATAATCTAACGATAACCAAATGAGCTTAGCCATACAAACAAGATGGCTCCGTAGCTCAGCTTGGTAGAGCACTGGACTCTTACGACGCGAGTTTTAATTCGCGAAGTCACAATAGTGATGTTGGAGTGATCCAGGTGTCGGGGGTTCAAATCCCCTCGGGGCCATAAATTTTTATGATGGATGTTAAACTTATCAAAGAAAACGAGAAAGGTAAGATATACCAAGCTGATGGGTTTAAAATTTTATATCGCAATAAAGGTTCTATATCTGGGGATAATTTTGAGAATGTGGAAGAGTTAATGTATTTGGTTGAAGGTTCTGCGGAATTGACTTTAGGAGATTCTATTTGCATTATCAAAGCCCCAAAGAAGTTCGATATTCCAGCAAAGACCTATCACAAGATTAGAGCGATAACAGATATTATTCTAGTTATGTTTGAAAAATAATTATTTTTTACAACTTGTTTTCTTCTGTAATCTCTACTCAATCATCACTAATGAATTTTAATTTGTTAGTTTCGCATTAGCGATAATCTCTACTCGACCACAGATAATTTCTTGGTATGGTTTTATAGTATCATCTGTAATCTCTCCATGTGTGATCGCATTTAACGCACTTGAAGAACTTGGTTTCTGACTCGTCTCCAGCACGTGTTTGAACTGTCCAGAAGTAAACCTTATCGTGCCCGCATTTTTTACATGTTTCGGTAACTATTGGATGTACCTGAGTATCCTTTTCAGAAACCACGGCGACCTGTTTCTTTTCATCAACTTTTTCTGAGGTCTTTATTTTTACTCGACCCTTTGTTGAATAACTGCATCTTGGGCATCCATCATTTTTTTTCTTTTGAACCAGGACAGCACCACATTTTGGACAAAACTCCATCTTAGTTTTTGCTTAACTTAATTTATAAAGGTTGTGTTTAAATCTCATCACAAAGTCCTTTTTTTGACTCTGGCTGCGTATGTTCAAAGAAAATTAGTTTACCCCATCCAAGGTAGGGTGCAAGCTTGAATACAGCTTTTCCTATTAATTGGTCTTCTTTTATAGAGGTTTCGAATGGTTGTATTCTCCCAACATTGTCTCCCATTGTGGAGAAGATGTATCCAGAGTCCTCTTTCTTTATGTTTACTATACGGTGTATTATTGGGTGGTTAGAGCCTATATCAAATATTATAACATCTCCAACCTCTAGTTTTTTAGGGTTTGCTCCCACTATGAAAAGAATATCTCCTTTGTTAAATCCTTTATTGAAGATGTAGTCTTGGAATTCTTCTTTTTCTATTCCTTGTTCTGTGTAGGTTGAAGAGTGTTTTTCCCACCACCCATCAAAATCTGATCCCAGGTTTCCGTCATGATACATTGAGCACGATTCTACTATTGCTAGCGGGAGACCGGTTCCCGTTGTTAGACTTAATATTGGGAAGAAAATGAATTTGATGAATAAGAAAAGGAAGATTATTGAAAATATCCAACCTTTGAAAGAATCATCTTTCCACACAATAAACCAGAACTTTTCCCAGTATTTTTTTAATTTTTTTAAGAATTGGCTTTCCTCTTTCATGAAAAGTTTAGTGCTTTTTAGTTTTTAAAGTGTTTGGATAATAACTAAATTCTTATAAATTTCCAGTTATTTCTTTGGAGATGTCTGACGATTTAGGTGAGAGGGTTAAGGTTGGAGGTAGGATAAGAAGTCTCGAGGTTCCTGCAGTATTGCCTGGGGGGTTTTTGTTACTGTAGATGATAATGGGATTAGGAAGAGGTTAGAGTTTCCAATGACTCTTCCAGAAGCACAAAGATTTCTTACTACAAATATGAGAATGTTTGCTAATAATAAAATAAGATATAGTAGAAATTGTTTAAAAAAAGAAGGGGGGGTCTGTTCCCTTACTTTATTCTGTTTCTTTTCGCAGTGGATCCTGGAAAGGGCATCTTTATAGAGAGGTTATGATTTTTGAAGAGGACAAGACCTAACAATATTTAAAAAGTTATTTTTTTATATTTAGTTAATGGGTAACCTATCAACAAAATTTTTTGGAACAGGAGTTTTTTTTAGGAGTTATGTTATCATCTCCTGGAGATAGGATTCCTGTTATTGAGGAGTGCCCATATACAAACACTTGTTTAAGTCTAAGAGAACAAGGGGGATGTTTATCTGCTATTAAATCAGATTCTGGCCATAATGCCTTTTTTACCTATACAGCAAGAGATGGGGCTGGTGTTAGCATTAAGGAAAAACCAAAGGTTTGTGCTCCTGGGGATAATTATTGTGATTGATTTTACCAAAACTTAAAAATAAAGCTTTCTTATTCTATTCATGTATGGTTTGACTAAGGAGGAGATAAAATTATTTAAGAGGCTAAATACTCCTGTAAAGATTCAGGATTTTCTTGATGGTTTTAAGATTAACTTTGAAGAAGAGGGAGATACTTGCATGTCTCCTAGAATGGTTCTTAAGGAAAGGAAGTGTCATTGCATTGAGGGAGCAATTCTTGCTGCTTTGATTTTAAGAGTTAATGGACATCCTCCTCTTTTGGTTGATTTAGAGGCCAATAGCAGAGATTTTGATCATGTTATTACTGTGTTTAAGAAAGATGGAATGTGGGGGGCAATAACTAAGACAAATCATGCGGTATTAAGGTACAGGGAACCAATCTATGGTTCTATACGTGAGTTGGTGATGAGTTATTTTCATGAGTATTTTGATGATAAGGGTAGGAAAAATTTGAGAGCTTACTCTTTACCAGTCAATCTTTCTAGGTTTGATGGTATTGGGTGGATGATTACTGAAGACGAGGTTTGGGAAATCCCAGAGTTTTTGGCCGAAGTAAAACATTTTCCAATACTTATAAAGAGCCAGATTCATTGTTTAAGAAGAGCTGATGCCGTAGAGATAGAGGCCGGAAAAATAGTTGAGTGGAAAGAAAATAGTAAGAAAAAGAAATGATTTTCTAATGGTTAATATAGGTACCAGGAATCCACAAAGTTTATAAATGTATATGGTTTGTGTATACTAAGATGTATACATAATTTCTTGTGTGCATCTCACTCTTTTCTCTGGCCAAGCGTGGACAGAGAGGAGATTTGAAAAATCTCTTTTCAACCCTACTGGCCGTGGAATACACGGCCTTTATAGTCGAGAAAAATGAAGACAAAGAAAACAGAAAAAAAATAAAATGGACATATTAGACAACGCAATTCTTTGTAAGAAGTGCAATAAACAAATGAAGAAGGCTATTTTGATAAAAAATGGTTTTAAATTAAGGGTTGTTGTTTGTGAGAAGTGTCATGAGAAGGTTTTGCATCCGGTAGATGAACAGGAATATAATAAATTTATAAACCTAAAAAATAGGGAGTTTAAGGTTAAGATGAGACTCGTGGGAAATAGTTATGCCGTTTCAATACCTAGAGAGATAGTAAATTTTATGCATGAACAGGAAAAAATGATGAACGACATGGTTAGGTTGTGTTTTGAAGAAGCGGGAAGAGTTAGTTTAAACTTTGGTGAAATTTTAAATAGGGGGAAGGAAAATGAGTAAATTTATTATAACTAATGTAGTAAGTTCGGCTGATTTGGAGGATTGTGTTTTGTGTCACACACAAACTAGTGTTTTGAAGCAAACTCCAATACAAGAAAGAAGATTTTATGTTGAGGGTGCTGGACAGCTTTGTGAAGGTTGTTATAAAGAAACTTACGGAAAATAAAATGGCAAAAAATAAAATTCAATTAAAAGTAGTAGAGTCTTTAGCGGATGATGCGTATAAAGGTATTGCTAGGGTAGATTCTGAGATTATGAGGGAGTTGGGAATAAAGAGAGGAGATGTTATACTTATAAAAGGAAACAGAGAAACTGTTGCTATTGCTGATAGGGCTTATCCTGCCGATGTTGGGGAAGGGATAATTAGAATTGATGGGATACTCAGAAGGAATGCTAAGACAGGGATAGGAGATGTTGTTGAAATTTCTAAGGTAGAGGTAAAAGAAGCAAGGAAGATAATTATTGCCCCTGCTCAAAAAGGGGTTATGGTTCAGGCCGATAACCCAAATTCTTTGAGGAATGGGCTTTTGGGAAGAACTCTTGTTAAAGGAGATATTGTTGTTCTTGGAGGAGTTCAAAGAAGAAGGGATTTATTTTCTGAAATGGGAATGGATGAGGAAATCGGTGGTTTATTCGGAGACATGTTCAATAATTTAGGAATGGGGAATCTTGGAGGGGGGATTACTCAGATAAGGTTTGTTGTTGTTAATACAAGTCCGAACCACCCTGTTATAATTACTGAAAATACAGAAGTTGCATTAAATCCAAAAGCAGTAGATATTTCTGAAGAAAAAATTCCAGAAATCACTTATGAAGATATTGGAGGATTAGAAGATGAAATTAAGAAGATAAGGGAGATGGTGGAGATTCCAATGAAACATCCAGAGATTTTTGAAAAACTTGGAGTTGAGCCTCCAAAAGGAGTATTGCTTCACGGACCTCCTGGAACAGGAAAGACTTTACTGGCTAAGGCAGTAGCAAATGAGACTGATGCTAATTTTATTTTGCTGAATGGGCCAGAAGTTATGTCTAAATTTTATGGTGAGTCTGAAAAAAAGATAAGAGATTTATTTGAAGAGGCTGAAAAAACAGCTCCAACAATTATTTTTATTGATGAATTAGATGCTATTGCCCCTAAGAGAGAGGATGTTCAGGGAGAAGTAGAAAGAAGAGTTGTTTCACAAATATTAACTATGATGGATGGATTGAAAAATAGGGGGAAAGTTATTGTTATAGGTGCAACAAACAGAGTTAATGCTATTGATTCTGCTCTTAGGAGGCCTGGAAGATTTGATAGAGAGATAGAGGTTGGGGTTCCTGATAAGAAAGGCAGAAGAACAATCTTGGGAATTCATACCAGAGGGATGCCATTGAATAAAAGCGTGAATCTTGACGAGATAGCTAGTATTACCCACGGGTTTGTTGGGGCTGATCTTGAAGCTTTGGCAAAGGAAGCTGCAATGGGAGTTTTAAGAAAGTGGTTGCCTAAGATGAAATTAGATGGAGAGGAACAAATTCCTCAGGAAATACTTGAAAAGCTAATAATAAAACAAGAAGATTTTACAGATGCATTAAAAACTGTTAGGCCCAGTGCAATGAGAGAAGTTTTAGTTGAAATTCCAAATGTTACATGGGAAGATGTTGGTGGATTGGAAAATGTTAAACAAGAATTAAAAGAAGCTGTTGAGTGGCCGTTGAAGTATCCAGAGGGTTTTGCCAGACTTGGAATACGTCCTTCTAGAGGAATTCTTTTGTATGGTCCTCCTGGAACCGGAAAAACATTGATTGCCAAAGCTGTTGCAAAAGAAGCTGAAGCAAATTTCATACAGGTTAAAGGACCTTCTTTATTGAGCATGTGGGTTGGAAAAAGTTTGCCCTATAATGAAGAAATTATGGTAAGAGTTAATGGAGCGGTTAAAAGAATGAAAATTGGAGAGGTTGTAGAAAATAAGCTGGATGTAGAGGTATTGGCCTTTGACAAAAATAAAAAAATATCATTTACTCCGGTTGATGATCATATAAAACACAAATTAAATGAAAGATTATTGGAAATAACAACAAGGACCGGAAGAAAAATTATAGTGA
>JAHIVR010000077.1 GCA_018816625.1 Nanobdellota archaeon
AAAATTGCTTAACTTGTCAAGAAGATTGTGCACCTTGTTGTTATGATACTGATGAGTTTTCAGAGCATCCTCTTTATGAAAAAGGAATTGTAGTTGCCACAAATGGAGATTCAGGAACAGATTATTGTGACACTCAGGATTATTTATATGAATATATTTGTGATGGAAATGTTGGAATGAAAAGCCAGCCATTGTATTGTGCTGGAGGATGCAAGTGGGGAGCTTGTAATGTTTGTGATAAGTCTGGGCTTTATGATGAATGTGAATCTCATGATGATTGTGGAGCAAATGAAGACTGTATACATTGCCAGTGTGTTGGATCTTATGAAGTTTCTGATGTAACATGTCCTTATTTTATATCTACTAGTGACGGTTATACTTTTGATGCTAATGATAATAATATAAGATCTTGTTATGCTTTTAATGTTAAGAGGAGTTATAGATATGATAAAATTGGAGGGGAGTGGGTATTAGTTCCTGATCCAAATATAATAGATTATGTTGTTGATGAAGCACTTGATTGTTGTTTGGGTTGGGGGGTGAATAAAATATCCAAAGATAATGAAGATGACTGCATAGAGGCCCATAGTTATGACCCTCAAACAATTAGAGATTGTTTAACTAGGTTTGTTAAAGGTGGGGTGGGTTGGAGTGGGGAATACAAGGATTATCCTTGGATAAAAAAATATTTTTATGCAGAACTATGTTGTGGTGAAGAAGATACTTGTCCTTTTAATAAAGGAGTTTGTGCTCCAAAGGATGGCCATAGTGATTATGTGCAAGGGTTGACTTGTGCAAATTATGCGTGCAATAAACATGATTTTGCAACATATTTTACAATGAATTTTTTAAATACAGGAACATGTGTTGATTGGTCTTTTTTGCCAACAACTATTTTAAGAAAAACAGGATATTTTCCAACATCTGATGGAGATTTAATTTTGACTGTTGATGGGGATGGACATTTTTTTAACATTGTATGGATGGATGCATATGGTAAATGGGTTGTTTTGGATTATGGGATTTTGGATTTTACCCCAGAAGTTGGCGGAACAATTGATTATTGTGATAAAATTGATGGGTATTGTGGTAATGATGTTAAAAAATTAAATTGTGAAAAGGATGATTGGATGGATTTAAATGTTTATGGATGCTCACCAATGGCATAAAAGATAAAATGAAAAACAAGATAATTTTGGGTCTGGAGTTGGTTTTAGTAGTTTTTTTAATTGCGAGTATGGTTTCTGCTTTATCTGTTGATAGAACTAGTATTAAAATTGCAGAAGGTGTTGATGAAGGAAAAGCTATTTCAAGTACATATGTTGTTTCTTCTAGTGAACAAAGAGTTGTTTCAGCTGATTTTAAAGTTGTAAATGATTTTAAGAGTGAAAAACAAATAAGAATACAAAGATGGCTTGATCCAAATGAAGAGCTTGTTTCTCATAATGGAGAATTAAAATATTCCCAAATGGAGCATTATTCAAGACCTTACTTGGAATATAAAGCTGTTTTAGGAAAAGGAGAATCTGCAGATTTTGAATTAAATATAAAATATAAGAGATTGAGAACAATACAAGATTCCCCTATTATTGCTGTTTTTGATGATTTAAGTGGGGAGTTAATTACTCAAACTAATCCAGAATTTATAAAACTTAAATGTAAAGAAGATAGTGTTTGTGATGTTAATATAGGGGAAAATCATAGAAACTGTCCTGCAGATTGTGCTTCTGGAGAGGAAGATGGTTTTTGTGATATGAAAATAGATGGAAAATGTGACCCTAATTGTTTAACAGAATTAGATCCAGATTGTCTTCCAGGTGAGGGAAAAAGTATACCTAAAATTCCAACATATGAATTAGAAGAACCAGAACAAATTACATCTCCAGAAGAGAAGCCAATTATTGGGTTTGTAGGTAGTACTCCTATTTATGCTGATGAATCTATAGAAGAAAATAGTGCTTTTCAAGAACAAGAAATAGAGACTAAAGAAAAAACAGGAATTTTATCTATTTTATTTAATGGTTTTGCTAAGGTTGGAAAAGTTATTGCTGATTTGTTTTAGATAGGTTTTTATATTTGATTTTGTATTTCTTAATATTAAAAGGACGGTGAAAATGATCTCTCTTAAAAAAATAACAAGAAAGGGAAAGTGCTTGTTTTTAGCATATGATCAGGGAATTGAGCATGGTCCAGAAGATTTTAATGATAAAAATGTTGATCCCAATTATATAATTAATATTGCTAAAAAAGGGAGATATACTGGAATTGTGTTT
>JAHIVR010000078.1 GCA_018816625.1 Nanobdellota archaeon
AGAAGATAAGAAACCAGAAAAACTTGTTTTTGAGCTAAACGGAACAAGAATGAAAGGAAAGTATGTTTTGCTAAAGACTAATTACGGAAGCAAACCAGAAAAATCATGGTTGTTAATGAAGATTTAACTAATGCTTCTTAAGAATTCTTTGTGAGCAACACTCTGCGGGTTGTTAAATATTTTTTTTAAACCTCCGGACAGAGCCAACATTGAAAGAACTATTGTTGTTTTTTTTCTTGAACTGTTTCTTAATCTATTCTTCAAATTTTTTATAGAGTAAAAACTCCCATACATTTCCTCAATTCTTTCTTGAAGCCCAATCGGGGTGAAGTTTACAGGCCTTAATAAAACGTGTTGTGCATCGTATAATGCCCAGTCTTCTGTTAAAACTCTTCCCTCTTCTTTCATCCTGTGTCTAAATCTTGTTCCTGGTATTGGTACCGGGGTGAAATACTGAACACTATCCAAATTCCTATTTGCCCACTCTTCTGTTTCTCTCAAAGATTCTGGAGTATCTCCATTCCCTCCAAGCATCATCATTCCATGTACAAAAAAACCCCTTTCCCTAAATCTTGGAATTGCCCACCTATTCATTGAAGCATCGCTTGATTTTCCTAAGTCTTTTAGTGTTTCATCCGATAAAGATTCTATCCCTACACACAAACTATCCACTCCTATTTTTCTCAAAGCTTCCATTAATTTTTCACTTCTTGCAACATATACTGTTATTTGGGCAACCTTGGTATTTCCCTTATCTCCTTTCTCTGCCATGGTTTCCAATCTTTCTATATCTTTATGTCCCCCAGGAGCAACATTATCATCTACAACAAAAGTCCTTTTTCCCAACCCATTCACTTGATTCATTTCCTCAAGAACCCACTTTATAGGTTTTCTTCTGTAAACATTTCCGTACATGGAAGTAACTGCACAATAATCACAATTATGGGGGCATCCCCGTGTTAATTCAATAGCTCCGGTACTAATTTTTTTTCTAGTAACCGGATCAAAAACCGGATGAGGCATTTGTCCAAGCTCTGTTTCTGTTAGAAGAGGCCTTGGCTCTGTTCTTACTTGTTCTCCTTTTCTGTTGTATTGTATTCCTCTCACACTCTCTAATTGTGAGGGATCTTGAGATAATACTGTAGCCAAATCCCTAAGAGTGGCTTCTCCTTCCCCCCTAACAACAATATCAACATGATTTAACCACTCATCACTTCTAAAAGTTGGATCAGGCCCCCCAGCCACGATAATCCCTCCTTGATTATTTAATCTGTATAAATCAGCTAAGGTCATTGTTTGTTTTGCGGTTCTGGTTATTGCAGAAAGAAATAAAATATCTGAAGAAAAAATATCCCCCATATTTTTCGCAGTTAATTTCCCTCCCTCTCCATGGTATTTTGGGTTTAATTCGTGGGTGTTGCTGTATCCATCCTCAATCATTACTGCTCTTAAAGTAGGAATAGCTCTTGAGGGTAACTTGGCATGACTATAAATATCAAAACCTCCAGGCCCATTTAAAACTCCAAACTGAGTTGGAGGCAATTCAACAAATGTTAATCTGCTATCTTTTCTTATCCTTTTCATCTTGTTTTCTCAGAATTAAGTCTGAGGCTTACCACCTCAAAAGTTAATCTTTTTCGCCAGTCCAGATTTCTAAATCAGGAATTTCTTTTGTTATTTTCTTAGCCTTGCAAAATCCCCTAGCCAAAAGATAAAATATTACCCCAAGACTTTTCGCGCTCTTATTATTTCCAATAAGAAAGCAATCGGTTCCTTTAGAGAAATTATTTGTATCACATATCATAAGAACTTTCTTTTTAACCTTTAAAGTATCATTTAATGCGTTTTTATCCAACCAGTGATCACTGACGATTGTTAATTCATTTTCAAAGAAGTCTGGAAGCTGGGTATTTGTTAAGACTCCTGCAGGGTATTTCTGAGTAAAAAGTCTTATTCCTGTGGCTTCTGAAAAGAGTTTTGCAGCTTTCCACCCGGCTTGTCTTTTACAAACAAGAATTATGTCTTTAGCATTAAAATTACTGATGTAAGCGATACCTTCTTTTATTCTTTCATCTATTAAATCGGTATTAAATATCGCCAAGCCGTCTGCTCTTCTTCTATAAACAAAAGGTTTCATGTCCGGGGTAACAACCCTGGTTCCTAGATAAATCCCTGATTTAACGTACTCTTCTAAGGGCAAAAGCATATCGGCTTTTTTCTTCGCCTTGACCTGCTCTTTAAGGTCTTCGGTTTCTGCCCTTTCAATCTTCTCTCTAAGTTTGGCAGCCTTTTCCAAAAGTGCTTTTTTCTTAGCCTCAATATCTGGGCTTAAAGATTCATTTTCAGCAACTTCTTCTAGTTCTTTACCATCAAGATTCTCTTCTTCAATAGTTTCTTTAGTCTGACCACGCTTGGGCAGGCTTTCCTCTGCAACAATTTCTTTAGTCTGACCACGCTTGGGCAGGCTTTCCTCTGCAACAATTTCTTTAGTCTGACCACGCTTGGGCAGGCTTTCCTCTGCAACAGTTTCTTTAGTCTGACCATGTTCAGATGTACTTTCTTCTTCTTCTTTATCTTTAGATTTTTTTGGCATATGTATCAGAGAAAAAGTTGGTTTTTAAAGGTTTTCTTCATAAGAACACAGTCCGAATAATCTTAAACTAACCGAATAGTTTTCTTTCTGTCCGAGTAGTGTCCGAAAACTAATATTTAGAAATTGTTCTAAAATCCATCTTTCTTGCTTTGCACCATTCTTGTGCAGCCCCCATTTTCTTTTTGAATTGTGGTAATAAATGCCTTCCTTTTATTTCTATTAATTCTTTGGTTCCATTTTCTTTTTCTATTAAAAAATCTGGTTTAAATCCTCTTAATTTTGTATTTTCATCCCAGTAAGGAATTATTATTCCATGATTCTTAGTCCACTTTTTAACCGAATCATCTTTTTCTAACTTTTCCATTAACTCTAATTCCCAGCTTGAATCATAATATTCAAAACTATATGGACTTTTCTTTGTATCATCAAATTCTCCATGTTCACTTGTTGGCATTTTTATTTCCTCCTAAAATTCCTTCAACAATTGGTTCTGTAAAGTTTTTTCTTATCTCTTCGATATTATCCAAAACAATTTCAATTTCTTCTCTTCTCACTTCTGAAAGATTTTTCCCATTAAATAATTTTAATTTAATATGGTCTAAAATAACATTATACAACATTCCTTTTTTCAACCCCCCAAAACCATATTCTAACAAAAGATTTGAAGCCATTTCAACTATTTGTTCTTTGAATAATTCTTCAAGTTCTTCCCTTGATAATTCCTTTTTCTTTTTTTCGTCTTCTTTAACATCAATATCTTCTCCAGATAAGATTTCCATTCTTCTTTCCTTGTCAACATAAAGTTTTATCATTTGCTCAATCTTAGTTTTACTTATAGTCCATTTATCTTTATCATATTTTATAGAATCTAAAATTTGTTTCCAATTTTTAGAGATTTCTTTTTTAGGAACTTTCTTTAATATTGCGTCAAGGTCTATTTTTGTTTCATATTCTGGAGCAGGGATGTCTATAAGATTTTCAGGTCTTACTAATTTTTGTATTTTTGGGGTTGCAGGGATATCTTCATCACCTAAAACATCTTCTGTGTCAACTTTTCTAACTCCACTTGCACCAACCTTTCTCCATAACCAATCATGTAATAATTTTGGATGGTCAACAACTGCAAGAATTTGTCTTTCATCCCCCTCTCTGATTTTTCTCAAACCCCTTCCTATAACTTGCTGTCCATAAACTTGTGAGACAAATTTTCTCAATAATAAAATAACAGAAACAGGTGGGACATCCCAACCTTCTCTTAACATCATAACACTAATGACAACTTCAAAATTAGTCCCTAATTTACCTAAATTCGTTGCTGCTTCTCTTGCAGTCAGTGGTTCTCCATCTGGTTTCCATCCAACATTGTCATCAGCAGTATCTTGTGTAACAAGCAGAACTTTATCTCTTCCAAGATTAAATTCCTTCTCCAAAACATCTCTTACTCTTTTTCCTTCTTCTATTCCCATTGTTACAATGAAAAAAATTGGTTTATACCTTTCCTTTGCTCTTCTTTTCTGTTCTTCAAATCTTTTCAAAGCAATAGAAATTTGTTTTTTCATAGGTTCTGAATCTATAATCCACTGAAATGGTTTTACATTTGATTCAGCCTCTCT
>JAHIVR010000012.1 GCA_018816625.1 Nanobdellota archaeon
ATGGGGATATTTTAATTAAAGATAATAAAATAAGTAATATTAATGGAATAGGCATTGATATTGGTGTTGGTTCTATTGGTATTGGCAATCTGACTGTTCAGGATAATAACTTAACTAATTGTTCAGGCTATTATTTAAAAATAACAGAATCTTATGTTAGTATAACAAACAACAGATTTATTGGGAATGATGCAGCAAGAAGCACAAGCATTGTTTTATTAGATTCTGGATCTAATTATATTAATTTTAATGGTAATACACTTTTTAATTTTGTAAATATAACAGGAGATTTTGGGGGAAGTCCAAATGCGTGTTTTATGGTGGGTGGAATAATAAATGCAAGTTATAATAATTTTACTGATTGTGATATTGCTTATACATTTCATTCTTCAGCAGATAATTCTCAAATATGGAATGATATTATAACTAATTCAACAGATAGTGATTTTTATAATACTATTTCAGATAATATTCAATTGTATAATGTTACCTTTAATAAATCTAAAGCAGATTTTCTTTATGATAATTATGGATATTATGAGGTATTTAATTATTTCAAGACAAATGTGACAGATACAGCTTATTCTGCAATTGAATCAGCCTCAGTTAATATAACAGATCAGCATGGAACAAATGTTGATTCTCAATTTACCGACGTTGAAGGATTAACTGACTGGAGATGGATTATGGAGTACAAACAAACAGGTGATGCAAATTATGTTTCCGGATGTATTGGATCTGGAGTAAAGATAAATTGCTCAACTCCACACACAATTACTGCTTCAAAAACAGGATATGCAATCAATACAACAATTGCCACAATTGATGATGATTTTATTTATCATATTATTCTTGGAATTACAGCAAATGAATCTGAAGGAAGAAATGCAATTACTGAAGGAATAAATAACGTAATTCCGTATGCAGATATTTATACTGATTTAGAAATTGATGTAAGATACTTTGATGGAACACAAAACAATGGGGTTTTCGATAAAGTTGCATTTAATGGAAGTCAAAGATGGGGCTTCAATTATGTTACTGACGGGGAAAGCTTTACAAATATGGATTCTAGTTCTTATGGCGTGTTTAATGTTTGGGAAGATGAGGCTTTAGCATTTAGTGAGATAGTTAATGCTGTGGAAGAATTTATTAATAGTAGTTTATTTTGATAGTAATGGGCGATAAAAATAAAAAAGGAATGTTGCTGGGAGAGGAAACTCTTAAGATTGTTGTGGCTTTGATTGCAATAGTTTTTTTAGTTTATTTTTTGACCGCTTTATATTTTTCAAAAAAACACGCCGCTGATTTTGAACAAGCCGAGGCTACGCTAGAGAGGGTTTCTAATATAATTCTTTCTGGAGAGTCAACCGGGGTTATGGGGATTAATCCGGATGGTTGGTGGTTTTTCGGATTTACTGGGGATGAGAAACCAGATAGTTGTGCTGGAATAAGTTGTTTGTGTATATGTGAAAAAATTGTTTCGTGGAATTTTTGGGAGAGTCAGGCCGAGGAGTGTAGTAAAAACGGGGTTTGTTCTTCTGTTCCGGGTTTGAGGCAGTTTAATCCTATTAAGATACAAGATCCAGATAAGGGAATCACAGGGGTTTTTATAGATCAGAGGGAAGGAGTTTTCTTGAGGGAGGCAACATTATGAATTTAGACGCTTTCATAAAATATATAATATGGATTATCTTTTTCGGAATAGCTTTGGCGGGGATTTATATTTTGATGGGAAAACTAGGGGTGATATGAATGTTAAAGAATAATAGTAAAAGAGGAGAGTTGACCACACAACAAATAGTTACTTTAGTAATTTTAATTGTTAGTTTTATAATAATTTTAATTTTTATATTTCTTTTGGATTTAGGAGGGACAACGGATGCAGAGATATGTAGAAATTCTGTTGTTTTGAGGGGTAATTCTGTTGTTCCAGGAGATGCTGTTGGGCTGGATTGCGGTAGGGAGTATCTTTGTATAACTAAAGATGGAAGTTGTGAAGGGCTTACAAACCCAGAAGTTAAGAAAGTTGATAATCTTGAAGGGATTTATGGGGTTGTTGCGGAAGAAATGAGGAGTTGTTGGTGGATGTTTGGAGAGGGGAAGGTAAAGTATATCGATGATGCTGCCTTGAAGAGGAACCACTGCTCAATATGCGACCAGATTCTTTTTGATGATAGTTTGGAAGAGTTATTAGAAGGAGAGGTAAAGATAAGCAAAGATGCTCTTTATGATTATCTTGCCACAAACAATATGGTTGGAAAAGAGAATACCTACGCAGAGTATTTCTTCGGGACTAATAATGTTGAGAAATTAAAGTTGGAAGCAATGCAAAAAACCGGCCAGGAAGGCCTAGGAACTTTTGGAGATATCGAAGTTGGTAAACAGTATTTTGTTGTTATGGGAATAACTAGCGAGGTTAATAATTTTTATAAGTGGGCTGGGGGCGTTGGGGCTGTTGCAGGGGTTGTTTTGCTTTTTCCGGCTTCTGTTCCAACTGTGGTTGGGGTTCTTGTCTTGGCCACAGGTGTTACTGCTATTGCCGGTGGGGGAGAATATCTTGCCGATCAGTTTACTCAAGAGATTCTGGCTTTGACTGTTAAAGGAGACGGGATAGATAATCAGTTTATGGCTCCAACTATAGTGGAGGCAGAGTCAGACAGGTTTAGGGCCCTAAATTGTGAAGACATTATTACTTTTAGTTAGATTTATTAATTTGGGTTTTCTTTTTGTTTTATGATTAGACGGGGTGATTTGATTAGAAAGAAAAGAGGGGAGATACTCCCGGAGACCATCCTCTTTATTATTCTTAATCTCGCTTTTATTACGATACTCATTTTATTTGTTGCAAAACAGAGTGGAGAAGGAATTTTAATAGAGCAATCTTATGCAAAACAGATTTCCTTACTTATAGATGCTGTAGAACCTAACACTGAAGTCTTTATTGATATGACTGACGCTTCAGAAATAGATTCTGTCTGGTGGGAAGATAATTATGATAGCTCCATAACTGTTGATGGTAATATAATCACGGCTAAATTTAGAGAGAAGGGAGGGTATTCCTATTCTTTTTTTAACAAGGTTGTGCCAGTTTTTGATATAACTAGTGAGGGAGAGTTACGTATGGTGGTGAGAAATGGATAAGCTAATTTCGATTTACTGGTTTGCCATATTAACAATTGTAGCTGTTGCGGTAGTGTATATGGTTGCTGTTTTTTATTCACAACCTTATGATGTAAGGGAAGTAGAGGTAAATCTTCTAGTAAATAAGGTTGCAGATTGTCTGTCTAGGGGAGGGGAATTGTCTTCTGATTTATTTTACGAGGGAAATTTTAATGTGGGTTATAAGGATAATTTTTTAGAGACTTGTGGAATTACTTTTAATACTGAAAGAGACTGGATAGAACTCCAATATTATTTTTTAGTGGAGTTTTTTAATATAGATCTTTCTGATACGGGATTTTTTCTCGAGGAAGGGAGTTTAAATTTAATTTCTAGTTGTGATATTCAGGATGAAGGAAAATATGAAAGGTTGGCCGAATGTGTGGAAAAGAGGTTTTATGCAGTTAGTGATGGAAAACAGTATTTAATTAAAATTTTGGGAATAGTTAGAAAAACAGAAAAAAATGTCAATTAAAAATAATAAACGGGGGCAGGTAGCGGATACAATTACCTGGATTGTAGCAACAATAATTCTAATTGTTGTCTTGATGGTTTTTGTTTTTATAGCAAATCTCTTGGCAAAAACTAAAAAAATAGGGGGTCTTACGGATTCTCTAGATTCTGGAGGGGAAAAAGAAGCGGATAGAGTAGAGGTAAAAACAATTTTAGCGTACAGGCTCAACGGATTAAATAAATTTACAATTAATAATTGGATTAATGAAAGTGAAACATAAAAAATCAAACATTCCCATAAGTATTCTTGTAATAGGAGTTTTTTTAGTGTGCGCTTTAATAATTGTGACTTTTCTTATTTCAAAGGCAAAAACGAGAGAAACATTTTCTGGAGTCGATCTCATTGAAAAGATGAACTCTCAGGTAGAGGTTTATCAAGCAACCGGAGATTTAAGTGGGGATGTGATTACTAATTCAGATGGAAAAAAAGTTTTTTACCAAGAGAGAATAGATGAGGGATTCTGGTTTTGGGAAGAGGATAGGGTTGTTTTCTCGGTCCAACGTAGGTTAGATTCATTAGTAGCTCCTTAAAAAAGTTTATAAATAGTATAATCTTTTATTGGCTATGAATAAAAAAGAGGTAAATCAGAGATTCACTCATTCTTGCCTTCAAAAAGACAAGAGAGGTCAAGGATTGAGTACTGGTGCAATTGTTTTGATTGTCTTAGGAGTGTTTGTTTTGGTAATCCTTATTTTGGGTTTTATAATGGGATGGGACAAATTCAAAGGAATTTTTGGGTCAACAGACAACAATGTTGATGAAATTGCCCAACAGTGTAATATAGCTTGTACTGAGGGAGGCCAGTATGATTTCTGTACATATGGAAGGGAGTTGAAGGCACCCGAGGGAGATTTGGCTGAAGAGGATAGGGAGGCTGGATCTAAGACGGCTAGTTGTAATTTCTTTGCTACAGATACGCATTATATGAATTTTGGAATAGCTCCGTGCCCAACAATAAACTGTCCA
>JAHIVR010000231.1 GCA_018816625.1 Nanobdellota archaeon
ATGGCATCTTCTATTTGCTTTGCCATTTCCATAGTTTTCTCGTTTAAAACAATTTCCTTCATTTGCCCTCCATTGGTTTTATTTCCTCCTAAACTATATGGCATTGTTGGCATTAGGCCGCCTTTACAAATCCATTTTCATCTATTGAAAGTGTCTTTGGAGCACCGTCTATATTAACCTGTAATTTCCCAGATGCAAGATCATTCCCTATAACAAGTACATCGCTTGTGTTCAGGAAAAACATATTCCTTCCAGTACCAGCGTTATCTTTTATATAGATAGGCTTTGAGTTATCAAGTTCTAAATTGGAATCTTGAATAAACACAATACCATCGGTTGCGTGAGAGGTAGCTTCAAGGATAAGATTTTCACTTGCACCTGTACCGCCATATAATGTCTGTCCCCCGGCTCTGCCTGCAAGCAAGACATATTGTGTATGATCATCTGCTGTAAGCGTTCCAAGTAAAGAATGGGTCTTAGTAGTAATATCCGCTATACTTGAAGTAGCTTTATTTACCTGCGCCCATGTGTAATCATTTGTTGCTGCTACAACTGCTCCTGTTCTTCCAAAAACAGATGATACAACTGTTACTTGTTGATCCAACTGATACGTTACTCCGTTTAATCTGGCATAGGCATGATTAGTATATACCCACACATCCCCATCTGATGGAGAGCTGTTATTATATGCCGCAAGATTAATGTTCTGAATAAAGTTTGTCTCTTTCATATTCTGAATACTTACTGCTTCTGTTTCACCTATTACAACCTGCTTTGAATCATTGACATATATTCCACTTACAAACGTAGCACCACACAACCACCATAGAGCTTTATTCTGTACGAAATAAAGACCGTTATTGGTAGATATTCCGTCAGTACCAGCATAGAAATAGTTCCCACTCGACCACATAATCTTTTCAGTGTCAGGTAGATATATTGCTGCACTTGAGAACTGCATATTAGTAAAGTCAATTCCTCTTAGCCAAGGCACAGGCATATCGCCTTCAAACGCCATCACGGTCTTAGCTGTCTGATCTTCACCATGCTGATTTCTAATCCAGATACCTTTACCAGCGGCAGGGATGGATAGAACCAAGCCATATCCGTAGTTATCAATATAAAGCCCCACATCGTTTTGAGTATGTCCGTCATCATACGCAATAAGATTAAGATTTCTAACATTCATATACCCACGACTGGCATATGTCGCAACGGTATCAAATTCCGCAGCAGTACAATATCCTCTATAACCACCATCCTGACCTACAACATACAAACCAAATGTATGAGTATCTGTTGCACACATCTCACCTTGTGCAACTATTGGAATCGGACAGGTTTGATATTCTCCGGTGAATGGAACATGGGATTCAGCTAAAAACATTCCCGCATAACAGTTATTTGTATTTGTCCCCTCACCCTTAACAAACGCCTTTAAAGCCGCTGGCTGAGTGTATAAGGTTGTTGTGCCGAGGTTATTAACTGATGTTAGACAAAGAAATAATCCTGGGTCTGCTGAGTTATGTGGAGTTCCGGCACTGCCCATATAGATATTCATATAGCCGGTCTTTGTAGTAATGCCCGATATAGCAGCAGGAGGCATACCATAAACTACATCCACATGACCTGCATCATAGACTCTAAAGGTACTTAAATTATCTGGATATATATACGTTCCCTCATCAGTCCATAGCGAAGTAATATCAGGTTTATCAGGGGAAGCAAAGGTATTTATAAACTCATCAATATCATGGTGAGTATGAATACCTGTGTTTAACAGATATCTATGATCGTCTTTATGGTATCTGCCTTCCATTATAATGCCGTTGCCTTTACAAAGCCACTTCCGTCTACAGAGAGACGTTTTAATTCGCCATCTATATTCACTATCAATTTAGAAGTAGCTAAATCAGTTCCTATAATCAATTCGTCTGAAGTATTAAGATAAAACATATTCTTGATTAC
The DNA here is from genome assembly GCA_018816625.1 of Nanobdellota archaeon. GTDB lineage: Archaea > Nanobdellota > Nanobdellia > Pacearchaeales > GW2011-AR1 > JAHIVR01. The sequence continues at coordinate 1,969 of JAHIVR010000231.1, forward strand.
CCCTGCATAGTTTTTGCAAAATATCGGCCCTGTGTTAACTAATTGCAAAGAAGATAAAAGAAGTGTAGTTAGCAATAACCAACTGGGGTCAATAGTTCCCCCGGCCCCTGCTATAGGGATTTTACTCGCTGTAGGAGTAGCTGTTGCATTTAGCCATCCATTCGCAAGCGTACCACCTGCCTCTGAAACAGGGATAGTAGCCCCTGTAGGTGTTGCTGAAGCGTGTTTACCATCTACTGTATCGGCATCCCCTGTTATACTTGCTGGCAGCTTGGATGAAGCGTTAAGTGCCAAAAGTATATTAGCCGCCGCCGTAGCAGCTGCATGAATACCGTCTACCGTATCGGCATTTTTGATAAGTGAACCCGCTATCTTCTTGGTAACACCCCCCTGCTCAATAACAAGTAAGTCAGCATCAGCTAAAGATGAAGCCGCTGTTAAATCTGAGATTTCTTTATTTGCCATATCTCCTCCTAAGTAAACCTTGCCGCAAGCGGCCTGTGGTCAATTATAATTTCATTGATGAACATTGATTCATCCACATTCTCCGAAAATATCTCAAATTGAATCCTTAAACCATTTATACCTAACCTATAATTCAAGTTCTGTAAGTCTTTTAATGGATTAGCCGTAATTGTCCACATACCCTCACCTATAGCGGTCTTAGACGTAGCTACAAGGAAAAACGCACCTTCATCAGTCACGAGAAAATCCCCTGTATCGGTTATAAGAAACGCACTCTCGGTAATGATATTCTTATCCACATAGATATTGATGTTGATAGTCTCAGACCCCTGTGGCTTGATAACCAACCATCCTGTATGGAAGTTCTTAGTTCCTCTCGGAGTGTCAACTATCATGGGTATGGTTGTAAACCCAGCATAATAGTACAATCCATTATCGTTGAAGTGCTCATCCTCAAGTTTCCATACATACCCGCCATAATCCCCTGTATAAACCTTATACACTCCTGCCGATTCCCTTACTACCGCTGAACAAGAAGCATCGAAGCCGCTTGGATTCAGAAGGTTATTATGCTTAGTCCATCCATCTGTTGTTCCTCTTTCGGTAAAGAACATCATGCAGGTGTCTACCTCAGACTGACCTTTTCTAACTACAAATACCCTTACTGCCTTCAGTTCAGGATCATATATCATGTGAAAATCCTCAATCATGGAAAGGTCTACATTCTCCTGTATCCATTTATGCAGAAAGGAAGGTCTGACCAATGAACCTGCCGTATAATCACCATAACTCTCAGCTACCTTAACGGAGTATATATCACCATCCTCAGACATTGCGATTATATCATTCGGGGTTTCACATACAAGCCTCAATGCTCCTACACCGCCTATCCAAATGGCATCTGAATATCCCCAGTTATCAATTACAAGGTCTTGGTCGTCTATAATGTAGGGTTTCAACTTTCCAAAACACATCAGTCTGTCCCCAAATTCTATCGCATCTACAATGCCGAAACCATCCCCTGTTTCAATGTTAAGCGTAATCACAACATCATCAGAGAAGTTGTCAGTTCCATTTTCAGATACATATATCCTTGTGTTGTTTGTAAGACACCCTAACGCCCATAATCTTTCAGAAGACCCCTTACCATGCTTAATCATACGCTTGGGATAGTTGCCAGCTACCCAGTCAGCCGGTACAGAGTTCCCTGTTGGTATATCCGCCCCTAACGATGAATCAGGGGTATCGTCATTATAGGTAGTAGTTGTGTTATCATTTATCGTTGTAAGTAAAGCAAAGCTATTAGGGTCATCCCCTGCGTAGGTTCTGTATATCTTCCTTGCGGTTACTACCCCTGTCCCTAATGGGATACTTTCAAGCAATACAACCCCTGGGGCTGATAAGGTTATCACATTAGAAGTCGTACCGCCAAGCGATTCCCCATAAACACTAACGAAGGTGACTTTATAGGAATGAGTGCCTGTATTAACGTATGTACTTTTGGAAGTAGTAACCCTTATGTATCCATTTGCAGTCGCAACACAGGCCCCTGGTACGGTCAGTGCTGGACTTCCTATGTCATGTGTAGTAGCGGTTAAGCCATCCCATACCTGCGGCATATCCGCCCCATTGCAGATATACACCTTATCATCAAAGGTTTCAAACGTAACTACTTTGTTTATCGTCAATCCCGAAGCAATCAGAGTTGTGTAGTTGGAATAAATCTTCCCATCTGCCGTTGCAATTATAATGAAACTGTTACCGTTTTTCTTAACATACTGATAGGCTCCCATGACTCTTGGACTTCCGTCTATCGGATTGCTATAAACCTTCTGAGTGCCACCCCTTGTATGCCTACCGCCTAAGTGATAGTTGATGTTCGTAACATCTTCCATCATCTGCGGAGGCAGGGTGTCAACGTTAGGATTGGTATTCCAACCCCCTACGCTACATGGTACGATTAATGACTGTCCAGCGTATCCCACTATTTCACCGTCTTATGCATGATAAGAGAGTCGTAAGTTG
>JAHIVR010000079.1 GCA_018816625.1 Nanobdellota archaeon
TATTGGTTCTTGGGCAACTGTCAATGAAGAAAAAGAGACAGATAAGACTATCAAAATGAACATAAGTATGAAAATGCCCCATCGAGTCCCTTTCATTTTTATCACTTAATTATTATGCGTGTGAATAGTAAGATGACATTCTTTACAAAGTGTTTGACCATTATCTAAAACAAATCTTAATTCAGGAAAATTGACAAATGACTTTATATGATGTGCATGAAGACAATAACCTCTTTTTCCACATATTTGACAAATATAATTATCTCGTTCAAAAACTTTTTTTCGCCATTTTCTTATTTGTAAAGAATCTCTAATTCCATGATTCTCTGGTGTTATTCCACCTTTCCAATTCCAATGTTTTTCTCCTTTAATTGTTGGTGTTTCTCTTCCAAAGTTGATATTATCTTCCCCTTTTTTGAATGTACCTTTAAAACCATTTTTATAATGTTTTTTTAATTCTTCTCCTTTTAAATTTTTATTCCAACTTTTTCTACCTTTTTTCTTTTTACTCATTTTTTCTTTTATTTGCTTAGCTTTTTCAATACCATAAAACTCTTCATAGGTTTTACCTTTAAAAGAATGATGTTCTTTCATAAACTTTTTCATAAATTTTGAATGATATGGATGTTTTTTATTATTTGCTGAATCCAAAACAAAATTTCGATTACATTTTTTACATTTATAATTTTGTTTTATTCCCCAATGTTTTGTTTTAAGAGTTCCATCTTTAATTATATTTGTAGAACCACACCATTTACACTTTATCATATTTACTACCCATAAATGATAAGATTAGTAGTATTATCTGTTATATTTCTTGTACAATCTTGATTCATACAAACATAGGTTGTGTAGATTGTTGTTACATTAACTCCAGTAGTTGTATTAACCCAATTAGACGAATCAATAGTTATATCGTCATCAACCTCACTATCCTCAACAACTGAAGAACCTGCTTGTAAATCTGAGCATGTTAATGTATCTGAGATATCTGCATCAGCTAACTCAGCTATCTGTGTGCCACTTAAACTATCTGCAGTTATATTACCACCGCCTAATGTGTTTGTCCATGTTACATCTAAATCAAAAGCAGTAAGATTGCCCCATCCCATTGAATTGGTAAAGGTTGCTTCTGACAAGTCCATAATTGAGCATGTTAGAGTATTTGATATATCTGCATCTGCAAGTTCCGCAATCTCAGTTCCACCAATACAGTTGGTACAAACCAAATCAGCGGATTTTACCTGATAATAACTGCTTGTGTTGATTGCTGCTATTATTTCAGCACTTGTGTTGTACCAGTCGGTTTCCATGACAAGCGAGGACTCGTCTATATCGTCTCCGTCTAAACAGTCTGAACATGTGATATTAGCCCAATCCAGAGCATTTGTCAAATAATAAATACCAGTGCATGAATCATCAACAGAACAGTTGCCTATCGTGGTATCTGTCACTGGATTCACATTACAATCAACCTCAGTACCTGCTAAATCATAAACACACCATTTGGTATCTGTTAGTGTCCCCCAATCAGTTCCTTCCATATTGCTACATGTCAGCGTGTCGGAAATATCTGCATCAGTTAACTCAGCTATCTGTATCCCACTAAGACTGTCTGCGGTTATATTACTACCATTAAGTGAATTAGTTAAGTAATATATGCCAGTACAAGAATCATCAACTGAACAGTTGCCTATGGTAGTATCCGCACTCCAAGATGTATTGAATGCACTATAATTTCCCGCCCACAGGGGTTCTAGTATTGTGGAATATAAAGAACCAGAATATGTTTCGTTCCAGCTCACATTCTCTGTAACCAATGCATCATAAGTAGAATTAAAGGTCGAAGTCCATGATATATTAAAAGATGAATAGTTTCCAGCCCATAGAGGCTCTAAAATCGTGGAATAAAGCGTATTTGCATGCGTTTCATTCCAGCTTGTATTATCAGAAACTTTAGCATCATAAGTCGCGTTATATGTTGAAGCCCATGAATCATTAAAAGCAGTATAGTTACTAGCCCAAAATGGTTCATCTATGGTTGAATACAAAGTACCCGCATATGTCTCGTTCCAAGAAGCATTTTCTGTGCCAGTTATTCCAGTCAACTGCGAACCGTCCCCGTAATAATATCCTGATGCATTAAAGTCCGTGCCGTTTGTCCATCCAGTTACTGCCAAATCTCCTGTGGTTGTTATTGAAGTATCAGTAATTGTAGTAGTTCCGTAAACCGTTATAACACCCAAAGCAAAGAATACTATAATGATAATGAAAAGCTTAAAAAACTTGTTTTTTTTGAAAGATATAGGTATATTTAGCATAATAATAATTAACGAAGCTTATATTTAATTATTACATTTTTATCCCAAATAACCCAAACATATCTGTTTCTCGCTTATTTTATTACATGCTGATTTTAAATTAGAACAGTCTAAACCAGTGTTATGATACTGATTTTGTAATTCACAAAGATTTTCAATATACCATTCAATTTGAGGTAAACTTACATCAGCATCTGTATCACAATCATAATTTCCCCAGTAAACACAATTTTCAATCATCACGTCTTTTAAAGAAGCACATTTGTATCCTGGTCTTGCAACTTCACATTCTCCTTTTGGTAAATAAGTGGGGATGCTAACAAGAATTACAAATATTATTAAAATTATTATTGATATGATATCGTATTTTTTCATCATACCGACCTCAAGGATACCCACTGCTTCAGCTGTGGGATGAATTGAGGTAAACATTTAAATATCTGCTTACCCAATAAATAAATATGAAATCCGTTGCCACCGTCAAAGTCAAAATACCTTTCAATGAAATTCTTCTTGAAACTATGAGACAATACGCTTTGTCTATTCAAGAAGTTGTTGATTATGGATATAATTTGCATACTTCTAATAAGAGAGAGCTCCATGATTTGACTTACTATTCTATCCGAAAGCATACTCAACTTCCTTCTCAACTTGTGATTAGTAGCAGAGATGTTGCATGTGCAATCCTCAAAAATTATAAGACCAAACCTACTGTTAAAAAACATATGACAGTAAGATACGACCATAGGAGTTTCTCTATGAAGAATGATGTTGTTAGTTTGTCTTCCATAAAAGGAAGAATCAAGATTCCTATTAAGATTCCTAAATACTTTGATAAATACAAAGACTATGAAGTCAGATGTGCTAATCTCTTTATCAGAAAGAAAAAGATGTTTCTGAACATTGTTGTTGCCAAAGAAGTTGATATCAGCAACGATTTCTGTGGCAACGGAAAAATTGTTGGTGTCGACTTCGGTATTAACAACACTGCCGTGACATCTGAAAAACAATTCTTCAAAGGAATAGTTGATAGGCTCAACAAATTCCAAAGGCTTAGAACTTCCCTCCAGTCCAAAGGCACAAAATCCGCCAAGAGACATCTTAAA